>JBFYPP010000047.1:0-11114 GCA_041303255.1 Chitinophagia bacterium
TATGGCTGAATTTGACCTTTCTTCACTTGTCTTTTCGCTGAATAAATACCCCTAATGATCAAACTAACTTCCACCCCAGCTGCAGAAGCTTGGTAAAGCTTTTCAACCAATACCGTATCACTTAAAGAGTTCAATTTGAGTACAATTTTGGCAGGCTTTCCTTTTTTTGCCTCTTTTATTTCTTTGTCAATCAACATGTTTATTTGCGCTCGCATGCTAACTGGACTAACCATGAGCGTTTTACATTCACCCAATGTGCTTTTATGAGCTACTGGATTCTCTAAATAAAAGAAAATTCGATTGATGTCTGCCATAATACTTCTATTTGAAGTCAGTAAACAAAAATCACTATAGATGGCAGATGACTTTTCATTTAAATTACCAGTACTCACAAATCCATACTGAATGGTCTTGTTACCTGTACGCTTTTTGATCACACAAACTTTGGCATGTACTTTCATATTGGGTATGCCCAAAATAACCTTAACACCCTCTTCCTCTAAAACAGACTTCCAATAGAGGTTCGCCTCCTCGTCAAAACGCGCTTTTAATTCCAACATCACTTCAACCTTTTTCCCATTTCTAGATGCGTTTATCAAAGCATTAATCACTTTTGAATCCGAAGCCAACCGATAGGCAGTAATCCTTATGGAGACAACATCCGGATCTATAGCTGCCTCACGAAGCAAATCAATTATCTTTCCAAAAGAGTGATAAGGAAAATTAAGAAGGACATCTTTCTTCTGTATAACATCCGTAACCCGCAATGAACTCTTTAATTCCGGATGAATAAAGGCACTCGCCTTCTTTTTTGATTGTGGAAAAACATTTGGGAAATCCATGAAATGTTTGAAATTATGAATTCGTCCGCCTGGTATTATGCTCGACTTGGCATCTAGTTTTAACTTTTGTGTCAAGAAGTTCAATAAGCCACTGTCCATTTCTTTATCATACACAAAACGCACAGGTTTCCCTTTTCTTCGTTTTTTTAGTCCCTTTTGCATTTTTTCAACCAAGGAGGTACTGATGTCATTGTCTAAATCAATCTCTGCATCTTTTGTCAGTTTAAACAAATGGGCATCAAATTGATCATACCCAAAATAAGAAAATATATAAGGCAGGTTAACACGAATAACATCCTCTAATAAAATTATATGTGTCTCAGCACCTGCATTTGGCAAAATAACAAATCGTCCCAGCGACTTTGACGGCACTTCAATCAAAGCATACTTTTGCTTGTAGGCAGATTTTTTTTGCCTCATCACCACACCAAGATATATGCTCTTATCGCGCAAATAAGGCATTTCAGGTATAGATTCCACCATTAAAGGAATGATGTTAGACCTTACATCTTGCTCAAAATAATTAACTACAAAACTTCTTTGGTCTTTTGTGAGCTGTTTATCGTTCTTAAGAAAAACTTTGTTCTTTCTTAATTCCAATTGAATATTAACCCAAATTCGATCAAATTCACTCTGCTGCTGCAAAACGATGTGCATCAACTCATTTAAAATCTCAATAGGATATGCTTCTAAATGCATATTGGCTTTCTTAGATACCCCTCCCAATTCATGCATTCGTTTCAAGGTTGCAACACGAACCCTGAAAAACTCATCTAAATTATTTGAAAAGATACCAAGGAACCTGATTCGGTCTTTTAACGGGACTGTTTTATCATTTGCTTCTTGCAAAACACGGGCATTAAAGCTAAGCCAACTGATATCGCGGGGTAAAAAAATGGGTTTTGCCATAACGCAATTTAAACCAGCTGTTTTCTTTCATAACTTGTTCAAAATGAAATTTTTGTTAATTTAAACACAAATTGAAATTGATTGAAATGAAAAGGTGGCGGTTTGTGCTATTAATTACAGCGCTAACACTTTCTATAAAAAGTGTGTCGGGAAACCCTAAATATTCCGATACTGTTACTATAGATTACTTTGGTAAGTCATATACAATTCAGCTTGATAAAGACATAATTAGAACCTCAATAAGAAAAATTACGGCGGAGGATAAGAAATATGTTGATAGCCTTCATCATTATTTGAAAACATCAACTAAACAAATTAGTCAACTAAAAGAAAGTCTTAGTTTACCAGACTGGCTGGTTTATCAACTTGTCAGAAGATTAGCAGAACAAATCTATTCGAAATACGATAACTACATGTATTATACCGTCCTGAAATGGGCGTTGCTCTCAGCGTCTGGTTATGACCCTATTGTGTTTAGATCAAAAAATAAAATCTTACTGTATATACAGTCCCCAGACATTATATATAATTTACCTATTAAAACAATTGGCAACAAACAATATGTGTGTTTAAATTACCACGACTACGGCCATGAAATACAATTTGACAGTGAACAGTTTTCTCAACAATTTAATTTTTCAAAAAAGGAAGTAATGGAGTTTCACTATACAATGAAAACGCTTCCCTCCTTTCAATCTGAAAGTTATATCGAGAAAAATATATCCTTCACCTATAAAAACCAAAAACAGGAATACAGTGTACTGATAAACTCAGAAATACAAGACTATTTTACCAATTACCCAGTTACTGAATACCGTTATCAATTCAACATCCCATTTAGTGACATCACCTACAATTCACTCATCCCTAAATTAAAAGCAAAACTCAAAAAATCTTCAATTGAAAAAGGAGTTGAGTATCTTATGGTATTTGTGCGTGATGGGTTTCAGTTTGAAACGGATACAAAACTATTTGGCAGGGAGAAGAGACTGTCTGCTGAAGAAACACTGGCCTATAATTCGAGCGACTGTGAAGACAGATCAGCTTTGTTTTTTTTATTGGTAAAGGAAATATACAATGTCCCAATGGCAATTGTCTCCTACCCTGAGCATGTAAATGTTGCCGTGCTTTTGTCAAAGAAGAATGGGAAACAGATACTTGTGGATAATCTCTCACTTACCATTTGCGAACCCACTCCCCAAAAGAAAAAAAGGGGTATAGGTTGGATGCCGAGAGTAATCAGAAAACAGCCTTATGAAATTGCTTACTTCTACAACCCGAAATAAGAAAGGCTGCAAAAGCAGCCCTTCTTGAAATTTTTCGATTTACTTATTAATAAGCTTGGGCCTGAGGATCCCAATTGGTCCAACCAGTAGTCCAATCAGTTGTACCCATTGCACCTCTGAATGTTCCAGTTGTAAAGAAAGCGTTCAAACCTGTAAAGCTTGATCCTGTTAATGCAGGCGAACCCGCCTTAGGTAGAAACTTAGGAGCAGTTGAGTAGTATGGTGCAGTCAATTGTGCATCATCTGCATTTGCAAGAGTAATGCAACCTTCAGATTCTGCCTTGGTTTGCATAGCCGCTGCAGTAATAACCGCAAGGGCATTTGCGTCACCACGATAATTTGCTGCTGTAGTATTTGAATGGAGTAGGTTATTTCTAAATTCAGAAGTACCAGAAAGATAAGAATTGGCAGTAGCTGCAGATTCTAAAGAAAATCCACCTTTAGCCCACCCAATCATTACAGAGTTTCTCAACACAAACTGTGTTGCTCTTCTCCATCTGCTGCCGAAGTTGTGGTTTGCTGCAGTTCCTGTTGCGTTATTTGGACCAACAAAAGTGAAATTACTCAACTGAGGTCTTGTAACTGGAAGAGCCGCAGAGCCAGAACCATCATTATCACACTCAATTGCATTTCCAGCATCGCCACCATCTACAAAATCAGGTTTACGACAAGCAATACCGTATTGTATTCTACCTACGTATCCGAAATCAAAATCAAAATCATCATCTGCAGTTGCAAATGCAATTAAGTTTTTGCAATTTACTGTTCCACCAAAAAATTCGAAAGCATCATCATTACCAAAAGATACTTGTACGTTTTCAATAATGGTACCCGAACCAACACCACCTAATGTGAGTCCGTTGATCTCAGATCCAGGCTCAGCGGCAATACCTGCAAATTCAATACGCACATACCTCAAAATTCCGCTTTCGTCGTTTGCATCTGTTCCACCATATTTACGTCCAACACCGCCTTCAACAGTAGGTGCAGGGTCTAGAGGACGATTAGTTGGCGCTTTGCCCAACATAACAATTCCACCCCAATCACCAGGAGTTCTCTGACCAATTGGCTTACCACTGGTGAAAACAATTGGGTCTGTTGATCTACCATCAGCAATCAACTTGGCACCTCTTTCAATAATCAAGGCACCTTTCTCCGTAATGTCACTAACTATAACTGAACCAGGAGCAATGGTAATTGTATTACCATCTGTAACATATACATATCCTTTCAAAGTATACTTACCCTTAGGCAAGTAATAACTTTTGGTTAAAATTCCTTGAATAATGCCACCATTTGCAGCTGGATCTTGCGGGTCAGCAGCTGTTCCACCACCCGAGTTGTTGTTGTTGATGGTTTCATCAAAATTCACCTTAATACAAGAGGAAAGCGAAATCATGGTGAACGCCATCAAACCTAGTACGATTCTTTTCATAATTGAGGTTTTTGTCTATTTTTTATTTTTTCTTGCCAATGTTGAAGTCATATGTAAAGCCTACCGTAATGGTACTGCCTTGTTTGTATGAATTGAAAAGTCTGTCTACTCCTTTATCAAAAGCAGTACTTTCATTCAAGTTTTCATAGAAATAAAATGCGTTGTTGAGAATATCTTGGAAGTTGATTGTGATTTGACCTTTTCCATCTATTACTTTTTTAGACAACTGAAGATCCAACTGATTTCTTGGTCTTTCATACACATTTGGAAACTCATCGTTACCCACAAGGGTCAATCTTTCTCCAACTCTATTGTATAAGATAGAAGCATTAAATACCTCACCAGTATATTGTATACCCGCATTAATTAAGTAGGGTGATTGCCCTTGTAAGGGTCTATTGGCTTTTATTACCTTATTGCTTGCACCAAGGTCATTGAAAACTACTTCAGATCTTAAATAGGTATAGTTACCAAACACACTCAGGGGTTTTAGTGCAGGAGATAGAAATTCAAGTCCCTTGCGCAACTCAATTTCAACCCCAATTGTTTTTGCACTCAACGCGTTTTGATAAAAATAACGACGTGCATCGGCATTGCTACTTGGATCTAGCCTAAACTCAATTGGATCAGTAAACGCTTTGTAAAAAGCCCCAATGGTAATTGCCTCTCCTGCCTTTGGATAAATTTCATAGCGCAAATCATAGTTTAAAATAGAAGACCTTCTCAAACCTGTATCTCCTTTCACACCATAATTCATTTCATAATCAAAGAAGGCAAACTCAGCAAGCTCTCTAAATTCAGGCCTTGCAACAGTCCTACTTGCTGATGCTCTCAGATTTTGCTTGTCACCTACATTCAACATTAAATTTATAGAAGGAAGGAAATCCCATTTTTCAGTCAACTTTGTACTTCTATTTCCTGTCTGCTCCTTAGCGGTAAGCAACTGTTGAAAGTTCTCTGCCCTTAAGCCCCATATCACCCTAAAGTCTCCAAATTTATTGTCCATCATCCCATAGGCAGCGTTCAATACAGATACACCAAAATACCTATCTGAGTTGTTGGTAAATTCTTCTAAAATGTATCCAGAGGTTCCCATGTTATCTGCCAGAAATGCTTTGTCAACAGGCTTGAAAGCGTTTGCAGCTACAAAAGAATTGAAGTTGGTAATATTGTATCTGAATATTCTACTTCTGAAATCACGCATACGAGCCAACGTAGACCCACCAAATTTTAAAGTCTGCTTGTCTTTACCACCCCAATTCATTGGTACGATAAATTGTCCGCCCGCACCTGCACTGTAATCTTTTAGGTCAGAATAAAATCTCCTGGTATCATCTGGATCAATTTCAAATGGCAGATCCGTATCAATGGTACGCGCATAAAGAGCACTTCTTAAATCTGGCTGTTTTTTCCAGTTCAATCCTGCATTTCCATTCCATTTAAACTTGATTCCTTTTGAAGTAAGCTGGTGCTCTCCTTCCAATTGTGTACTAAATAAGCTACGTTGATTTAGGTAAGAGGAAAAGAATTGAATATCGTTACGTCGGTTTGTATTATAACCTTCCCTTGTATAATAATTGTCTTCATACAATTGATTGAAAAGGTTTTTGAAAGCAATTTTATTTTTGCCTTTTACCCATGCAATGTTGATTATTCCACCCAAATTGGTTTGATAACGATTTTGCTTGTCTTTGTAATTAAAAACAGTATTCCCGTCTGCTTCGTAAAAAGCCTTTTCAACATCATAAATTAACATGGAGTTTCTGTAGTTAATTGCAACCAAGGTTCCCAGGTTACCTCCATTTTTTAATTTATGGTTTTGAGCGTATGTGAAATTGAAAGTCTTTATAGGCGCTGCCTTAACAGTATATGGCACATAGACATCACCCCTAAACTCCTGTGTTAATTCTATTTGTTTGTTCAATCCAGCAGCATCCTTTCCTAGTCCACGGTAAAGCTGTGCAGTTGCTGGAAAACTATCAGGAATGTTTCTGGTTCCATCATCAAATCCCAACCAATCGTATTGGTTTCTTCTGTTGCTTTGGAAATTTTGGAAAGTAGACTGGTTATTGTACCCTATGCCAAAACCAACTGTGATAACATCTTTGGTTGGAATGTCTTTGGTATTCACCTGAACCAATCCACCAGAAAACTCACCTGTAAATTCTGGCGTTGCAGTTTTATTAATTACAATATTGTCGATCAATGCTGCAGGGAACATGTCGAATGAAAAAGCTTTTTTATCTGGTTCGCTACTTGGTAGCAATGCAGAATTCAACATTGCAGAATTGTAACGATCAGACAAACCCCTTACGATAACAAATTTATTGTCTTGAATAGCAGCACCACTTACACGCTTTAAAACTTCACCCGTATTTTTATCCGGGGTTCTTCTAATGAAATCGGCCGCCAAACCACTAGAAAGTGCCGTATTTGTTCTTTGGAAGGTAAGTAGAGCAACTGTGCTTTCTTGACGACGAGTAGATCGGATTACAATTGTTTCACTGTTTTTTGATTGTGGCTCCAAAACAATGGTAATCTCATTGTCGCCATTTACTGCAATTTCTATATCGGATACCACCTTGGTATTGTAACCAATACTCGATACAGAAAAAGTATACTTTTTGCCAGCTTCTATATTAACATTGAACTGACCATCAAGATTGGCAACTACTGTCTTGCTTAACTCTTCTATAATGATGGATGCACCAGAAACAGGTTCATTTTTGGTATTGATCACTTTTCCAGAAACCTTAACCGACTGCGAATAGGTTGTTAGTGTAAGACCCAGGATACAAAAAGTGACGAATAGCAATTCTTTTACATTTCTTATTTGCATAACTCTCATTGTTCTACAAATTTCAGACCCCAAGTTTAATTGGTTGTTAGCTTGAGGTTAATCAATTGTAACCCGTATGTTACCTCCATGTTAAGACCTTCGCATTTTGTTGAAAAATTCTGCATCTTTGTCCCTATAACTAATCACATGAAAGGCATCATTCTCGCAGGAGGTTCTGGCACCAGACTATACCCCATCACCTACGCTATCAGTAAACAGATCATGCCCGTTTACGACAAACCCATGATCTATTACCCCTTATCCACACTGATGCTCTCAGGCATCAAAGACATTTTGATTATTTCAACCCCCCAAGACCTGCCACAATTCCAAAAACTCTTCGGAGATGGCAGTCACCTTGGCTTGAATTTTAGCTACGCAGAACAAGTTGTTCCCAATGGATTGGCACAGGCTTTTGTAATAGGTGAAAAATTTATTGGAAATGATTCCTGCGCTTTGGTTTTGGGCGATAACATTTTTTACGGCATGGGGCTGGGAAAAACCTTAGAAAAAAACTCAAACCCAGATGGTGGAATTGTATATGCCTATCAAGTGAGCGATCCTGAGAGATACGGGGTTGTTGAATTTGATAAGCACATGAAAGCCATTTCCATTGAGGAAAAACCGGTGTATCCCAAAAGTAAATATGCGGTACCCGGACTCTATTTTTACGATAACAATGTGGTGGAAATTGCGAAAAATATTCAACCTTCTCCAAGAGGTG
This sequence comes from Chitinophagia bacterium, assembly GCA_041303255.1. Taxonomy (GTDB): domain Bacteria; phylum Bacteroidota; class Bacteroidia; order Chitinophagales; family Chitinophagaceae; genus Pollutibacter. Next base: position 8,036 of record JBFYPP010000047.1, read on the forward strand.
AATATGAAATAACTGATGTCAATTTAGCCTATCTACATAGCGGAAAATTACATGTCTCCGTTCTTGATAGAGGAACGGCCTGGTTGGATACAGGAACATTCGACTCATTAATGCAGGCATCCCAATTTATTCAAGTCATTGAACAAAGACAAGGCATCAAGGTGGCTTGTATTGAGGAAATAGCATGGAGAAAGGGATTCATCAACACAGAACAATTGGTAAAACTTGCAACACCACTTCTGAAAAGTGGATACGGAAAATACCTCATGGACCTGATCAATTAATATAAATGAAGAAACTAATCTTGGTAACTGGGGGAAGTGGCTACATTGGTTCTCACACTATTGTAGACCTTATAGAAAATGGATACGAAGTTATTTCTGCAGACAACAATTCAAGATCGACTCCCGGCATGCTGGAAGGAATTGAAAAAATTACGGGTAAAAAAATAAAAAACTACAAAGTAGATCTCTGCAATTTTGATGAGACCAGGGCCATTTTTGAAGAAAATGAAATGATTTATGGTGTTGTTCATTTTGCAGCGTATAAAGCCGTGGGTGAATCTGTAGAAAAACCGATGCTCTATTTTCAGAACAACCTGTCCTCACTAATGAATGTGATGCGTTGCCTTGAAGAATTTCAGGTAAACAACTTTGTATTTTCGTCGTCCTGCACTGTTTACGGAAACCCAGACCAGATACCCGTTACAGAAGCGACACCAAAAAAAAATGCAGCTTCACCATACGGACTCACCAAACAAATGGGTGAGCAAATGATTGAGTCAATGGCCTATGCCAACAAAAACATCAACTCAGTGATGTTGCGCTATTTCAATCCTGCGGGAGCCCATCCATCAACCTTGATTGGAGAACTCCCTATTGATAAACCCCAAAACCTGGCTCCTGTAATTACACAGACTGCAATAGGAAAATTAAATGAACTCGTGGTTTTTGGCAACGACTATCCCACCCCTGATGGCTCTTGCATCAGAGACCTCATCCATATTTGCGATTTAGCACATGCACATACACTGGCCTTAAACCACATCATCGAAAACAAAAACAAAAACAATTGCCTGGCTTACAACATTGGATCCGGAACAGGTATCTCAGTTTTTCAAGCCATCAAGGCCTTTGAAGAAAACACAGGAGTGAAATTGAATTATCGAATTGGAAATAGAAGACCTGGAGATGTAATCGCTATTTATGCGGATAATGAAAAAGCGAGGCTAGAATTAGGCTGGGCACCAAAGTATACCCTCAATGACATTATGACCAGTGCTTGGAAATGGGAGCAGTACATCAAAGACCTGCCAACGCATCTTGATCTTCGTGCTTTTCGTTTGAACTAATCGAAAAAATTAACCTATTTCATCAAAAATAAAGCCTGATTTGGTGTTACTTTGCGTCAAATCATTTGAAAAATGTTGGATGCGATTCAAGTAACAGGACAAAAAGACACCAGAAGCGGATTTGGAGATGGGATTTTTGAACTCGGACAAAAAAATCCCAATGTGGTTGCCCTCACTGCAGACCTCGCTGGATCGCTAAAACTCAATGCATTTATCAAGGCCTTCCCCGAAAGATTCATTCAATGTGGTATCGCCGAAGCCAACATGATTGGAATTGCAGCTGGACTTACCATTGGTGGAAAAATTCCATTCACAACCACCTTTGCCAATTTCTCAACAGGTAGGGTTTACGATCAAATAAGACAATCCGTTGCTTATTCTGGAAAAAATGTAAAAATATGTGCCTCTCATGCCGGACTCACACTGGGTGAAGATGGTGCAACACACCAAATACTAGAAGATATTGGTTTGATGAAAATGCTTCCTGGAATGACGGTAATTGTCCCCTGCGACTACAACCAAACAAAAGCAGCTACCTTGGCCATCGCCGATTATGAAGGGCCAGTATACCTCAGGTTCGGTAGACCCGTTTGGCCTATTTTTACAAATCCAGATGAACCTTTTGTCATAGGGAAAGCCCAACAACTGGCTGAAGGCAATGATGTAAGCATATTTGCATGCGGACACCTGGTATGGAAAGCTATTGAGGCTGCAAAACTGCTGAAAGAAAAAGGAATACATGCTGATGTTATCAATATCCATACCATCAAACCATTGGATCAAGAAGCAGTAATAAAGTCGATACAAAAAACAGGTTGTGCTGTTACCGCAGAGGAACACAATGTTATTGGAGGTTTGGGGGACAGTATTGCGCAAGCAGCTGCCAAGCATTTTCCAATTCCTATCGAAATGATTGGAACACAGGATACGTTTGGTGAAAGCGGAAAGCCAACTGAGCTGTTGAAAAAATATGGTTTAGAATCTGATAATATTGTTGCTGCGGTAGAAAAGGTGATATCAAGGAAGCGTTCTTAGTTGATATGCTTGAACATCTAGACGATATAGCGCTTGTAAGACTATTTAAAGAAAACAAACAACGAGAGCAGGTTTTCACTGCAATTGTAAAACGCTACCAAGAAAGAATGTATTGGCAGATCAGAAGATTGGTGGTAAGCCATGATGATGCTGACGACGTAATGCAAAATGTGTTTATCAAGGCCTGGAATGCACTTGAAAATTTCAGGGAAGATGCAAAGTTATTTACCTGGCTTTATAGAATAGCTACCAATGAGTCGCTCACTTTTCTAGATCAAGCGAAAAGAAGGTCTTCCGTTTCATATGAGGACATTAGTGACACCCTGGAAAACAAACTCCACAGCGAAAAGGACTTTGATGAAAATAAAGCGGTTTGGAAACTTCAATTAGCCATTCAGCAACTTCCTGAAAAACAGAGAGTTGTATTTAATTTGCGTTATTTTGAAGAGATGCCCTACGAAGAAATGAGTGAAGTTCTAGAAACATCTGTTGGCGCCCTAAAAGCCAGTTATCACCACGCTGTTAAAAAGATTGAAGATTATATCCTTAATCATTAAACCCAAGCCAATCAAAACCGTCTAATCCAAGATGAAGGACCTCAACAACATAGCGTTAGAATTGTCGTCTATCAGCCAACCCGTTGCTGATATTGCCAATACTAACCCCTTTATTGTACCTGAGGCTTATTTTAGC
>JBFYPP010000048.1:0-11066 GCA_041303255.1 Chitinophagia bacterium
TATCAAACTGATGCAGTTCCTCACCTTATTTGTGGGGGTTTTACGCAAAGGGAGACAGAAGATGCATTGATTGATTTGAATTTCTTGGGTATCGATAATGTATTGGTATTGCGAGGAGACGCTACAAAGAATGAATCTGCGTTTGAACCAGAGCCGGGTGGAAATAAGTATGCAATTGACTTGCTAAAGCAAGTTGATCGTCTAAACAATGGGATCTACTTAGAAGAAGATATTCGTGAGGGATACAGAACTGATTTTTGTATGGGTGTTGCTGGTTATCCTGAAAAGCATTTTGAAGCGCCAAACCTCGAAACAGATCTTCGGTACTTGAAAGCAAAGGTAGATGCGGGCGCAGAGTATATTTTAACGCAGATGTTTTTCGACAACCAAAAGTATTTTGAGTTTGTAGATAAATGCAAAGCTGCTGGCATTAATGTGCCCATCATTCCGGGAATAAAGCCGCTCACCAACAAAAAGCAGCTGACAGTAATACCAAGGATTTTTCATGTTGATCTTCCTACTGAGTTGATTGATGCCATGATTAAAACCAAAACAGACGAAGATGCGGAGAAAGTGGGAGAGGAATGGTTGGTTCATCAATCAAAAGAGCTCAAAAAAGCGGGTGTACCTGTATTGCATTACTACACGTTGGGTAAGCCTAAAATTATTTACAACGCAGTAAAGCAGGTGTTTTAGTCGAGCGCCGATATTGCTTTTTTTAATTCAGCTTGGTTAATGGTTACTGGATACTTCCTTTTTAATTCCATTATCCATCCCTCTTCCAATTTTGTTTGATAATCATTAATTACACTTATTCTGGCCTCTTCAAAACTCATTGTCGTTGGGTCTGGATGGACTTTTTGAATATAGACAAATGAAGCAGTGCCGTCTGATTCGTTTGTATATATTTCAGAGATGAATCCTTGTTTGGCATTGGCAATACCTACTCCCAACAAAGAACCAGCTTCTTGTCTTGTGCTGTCAATGAATGCGATTTCGCTGTATTGTTTTCTTAGATTTTCGATAGATTTATTTTGTTGTAGTGCCTCTTTGATTACTGATGCATATGCTTGACTTTGCGTAGTTATGGTAAAGGCCGTGACAGAATTTTTCCACTGGTAATTTTGTTTTCTTGCTGCATGAAAAGATTTTAATGCAACCAAATCGTTTGAGGCTTTACTCCATATTTTTTTATCCATGATGTCAAACAAAAGATTTCCATCTTTGAATTCGTTTATTTGACTTTTAAACCCAGTGCTAAAATCTTGCAGTCGATCAGCGATAAATAGTTCTTTATTTTTCTCATCCTTTGTCAATCCATTTTTGCCTATCGACTTTTGAATAAATGCTTCTTTTGCTAGTTCTGTTCTGGTATCTTGAAGCGTCATTTCTTTGATATCCGACTTCCATTGATCGGAATTCGTGCTCAAGCTGTCCTTCTTTATTCTCTTAAGTAGGTGAAATCCATAAGCGGTTTTAAAAACCGGAGATATTTCCCCATCTTGTTTTAGCGCGTTCATGCGTTCTTCAAAAACCGGATCGTAGTCTCCTGTTTCTGCATCTGCAACTATTCCACCCATGGTATTGGAACTTCTGTCTTCTGAATACATATTGACAAGCGAATCAAAATTAACGCCACTCATTGCCTGTTGATAAATATCATCAGCAAATAAGCCCCTTTCAGTTACTTCATTTGCATTGGCGTTTTCTGGGATGGTGATTAGAATTTGGGAAATGGTCATTTTGCCATCTACTTTTTTGCTACGCAATTTTTTAAATACATGCAGTCCTGCATTGCTTTCTATCGCTTCTGACACCTCACCATCTTTTAAGGTGTAGGCAATTTTCTCAAATGGATAGGGTAGGCTAAATGCTTTGATGAATCCAAGATGTCCTTTGTTTTGTTTCACTTCACTGTCGTTGGACAATTCGATAGCCACATTCTCAAATGCTTCACCAATTGCCAATCTTTGTTTTAGCTCTTTTAATTTTCTGTAGGCGAGTTCTTTTTCTTCAGCAGAAACAACTGCTGATTCAACGCTTGATTCTTGAAAAGGCTGTTTGAAGGAGATAAAAATATGACTCACTTCAATTGATTCTTTGCTGTGTTCTATAGCCTCATTAATTAAGTTATCCAGTGTTGCTGGGTCCATCATGTGGATTGGCTTGATTTGTTCTTCAAAAGCCATTCGATCTGCTATTTGGTTGGGAAGGGTATCCATCTTGAGGTCATAAGCTGCCTTCACCTTCAGCTTAAAGTTGATGTAGAGATTGAGGTAATCCTGAAAAGCAGTTTTGCTCTTGGTGGAGTCTGGGTTGTTTTTTTCGAAGGATTGCTTAAATGCCGCTACTGTTACTGGATGTTTGCCATAGGTAAACAGCACCTGTCCATTGCTGTTTTGTGCAGCCAAAAGCAGCATTACCAGAATTAAAATGTTGTTTTTTTTCATAACTAATTACTGCTCTTTTTTCTAAACTCCATATAGTCGTCCATTTGAAGAAAGGTTAGTTTTTTTGCAGCGATGTTTTTGTCTTTGTCAAGTAAATACATCATGGGTGTTTGATAAACATCATAGAGCTGACGGTAGCCAGGCTGACCCGCTTTTTGTATTTTCTCTTTGGTTTCATCGGTTTGATAAATGTGCACCCAGTCAATTAATTTATGTTCTTTGATAAACTTCAACCAGTTTTCTTTGCCGCCGTCCGTCATGATGCCAATTAATTTTACACCTGCTTTTTTCCATTTGTTCTGGAATATGGAATCTACTTTAGGTATTTCCTCCTGACAATGTCCGCAGGTAGGATCCCAAAAGCACAATACAGTAAAGGGTGCCTGTACAGCATAGAGGGAGAAGTTTTTCCCCAAGGTGTCTATCATGGGTAATTCAGCAGCTCTTTTGCCAATTACGTTGGCCATCATGGAGTAGCCACGATCAAATACATATTTTTTATAGGCTTCACTCATCCAGGAATCAGCAGCGCCGGTTAGGTAGTATTTTTCAAACAGGTGCACAAAGACAGCGTCTTGTCCCATGTATTGCGGATTTATATATTTATCCGTCAAGCTGGAAAGAAAATATTTAAACATCTCTTCATTGGGCTTCGATGCTTTTAAGATTTGATCAGCATATACAATGAGTGAGTCGCTCATCTGTGGCAGAATATTGTTGAAATACCGGTCTAGTCGTGGTTGGAGGACAGGTGTTCTCATTAGACGCAGATCTGTAAAACTGATGCCATCCCAATAATGCGATTTATAATAATTATATGCATAGACACTATCGTATTTCCCGCCTGGGTGTTTGGCTGCCGGTGGAATTTCTGGGTCCTTCAACAAATTAAAAATAGAAGACAATAAATGTGTTGGATGTTCTTTCTGAAATGCATCCCTGTATTTAAGCATTTCAAGGTTTAGGCCTCTTATCTTGCTGTTGATATCTTCTGCGTTGGATGGCACTGTAGCTTGACTTGCCGCTGCTCTTAATTCTGCAACTTGTTTTCCAATTTCCAGGGATTTTTTTTGATACGTGCTGAAAAGAACATTGTCGCTTGAGCCTTCAAACTGCATATTCAGTATAGCATTGCTGGTATCTGTAGTGATGGTAAATTTTTGTTGTTTGTCGATTATGCATTCCACCCAGCTGTTTTTTTCTGGATAGACAATCATATACACCCCACCTTGTAAATTCTTTGTACCTGTGAAAACAGCATTTCCATTTTCACCAATTTTTGCTGAATCCAGCAAGTATTGTTTGTTGCCAAAATGATAGGCAAGGTAAAGATGTCCGTTTGTGTATGGTTTTATGTTTGCGGTAATCTCATAGGCATTTTGAGATTGTACTTTCAGAACAGAAAAGGCTATCAATAAGAATCCAGCTAGAATGCGCATTTTCGGAGTTTGGGTAAAATTATTCAATAACTTTATAACTTAAAGTGAAATATGGGAAAGAAGCGAAATGTGGTCTTAGAACAAGTGGCAGTTGTTGCTTACGCTGCAGGAGGTAAATCCATCGCCAAATTGGATGGTAAAGTCGTTTTTATAGAAGGAGCAGTACCCGGTGATGTAGTAGATGTTCGGTTGAGTAAAAACAAAAAAGATTGGGCCGAAGGGAAAGCCATACGAATTGTAGAATTTTCAAAAGAGAGGGTAGCTCCTTTTTGTACTCATTTTGGTGTTTGTGGAGGCTGCAAGTGGCAGATGTTGCCTTATGCAAAACAGCTGGAATACAAGCAAGAGGAAGTGGTGCAACAAATGAAGCGGATAGGTAAGGTTGATCTCCCTGAAATTCAACCCATTGCTGGCGCGAGTGAAACAACCCACTATCGAAATAAATTGGAGTTTACATTTAGCGCAAAAAAATATTTTACGGAAGAAGAAATGCGGGCAATACCCATGCCTGAGGATGGTCCGCGTGGATTGCCTTCAATCCCTGCTTTGGGATTTCATGTGCCTGGTGCATTTGACAAGGTAATTGATATTGAAACCTGTTATTTGCAGGCAGATCCCAGCAATTCAATTCGGAATAAAATAAGGACCTATGCATTGGAAAAAGGGTATAGCTTTTATGATATCCGAAACCATCTGGGCTTGTTGAGAAATCTTTTGGTCAGGCTATGTACCACTGGAGATCTAATGGTTAACCTGGTGTTTGGTGAGGATGATGCGAAAGCCAGAAAAGACCTTATGGAGTTCATAAAAGTTGAATTTCCTTCAATTACGTCTTTGTATTACACGGTCAATACCAAGTTCAATGATAGCTTGAACGACCAAACGCCAATTTGTTACCATGGAAATGAATTTGTAATAGAGCAATTGGGTGAATTAAAGTTTAAAATTGGACCAAAATCTTTTTTTCAGACCAATAGCAAACAGGCTGAATTACTGTATTCCATTACCAAGGATTTTGCTGAATTGGACGGCTCGCAGGTGGTATATGATTTGTATTGTGGTACGGGCAGTATTGGCATTTTTGTGAGCGATTTTGCAAAAAAAGTAATTGGAGTAGAGGTGATTTCTGAGGCAATTGATGATGCAAAAGAAAATGCAGCCCTCAATTCCATCAACAATGCAGCTTTTTTTGCAGGGGATGCCGCCGAAATTTGCAATGACGTATTTTTTGCAACACATGGCAGGCCAGATGTAATTATTACTGATCCACCAAGAGTGGGGATGCATGCCAAGTTGGTAGAGCAGCTTTTGCAAATGGAGGCCCCGTTGGTGGTGTATGTAAGCTGTAATCCGGCAACGCAAGCAAGAGATTTGCAACTGCTTTCAGTAAAATACGATGTAACAGCCATCAGGCCAGTCGATATGTTCCCTCATACCCACCATATTGAAAACATAGTGCAATTGAAGCTGCGGAAAGATTAAGTGCTTTCGTTAAATTTGTATTTCAAATTACAATATGGAATCAGATATAAGACCGGGGCGGTTTCAGGTGTTACCCCTAGTGATTAAAAACCTAATCATCATCAATGCACTGGTTTGGCTTGCTCAAATTACTGTGGGCAAAGATTTGATTTCAATTGAGGACCTCTTCGCATTGCATCATTTCAGTTCTACCTACTACCATTTCTGGCAGTTCATTACCTATATGTTTCTGCATTCTTCTGAATCTTTTTTCCATATCCTCTTCAACATGTTTGCGTTGTGGATGTTTGGATCAACACTAGAGAACTTGTGGGGACCAGCAAGGTTTCTGGCGTTTTATATCGTATGCGGATTAGGTGCGGGAATTACACAAGCCTTGGCATTGACTTACGATATCTCTCAGTACAATACGATGTACTCACTCGGTCAAATTAGTATAGATCAGTTGTATATGTTGGTCAATGTACCCACACTCGGGGCATCAGGTGCAGTGATGGGAATTTTTGCTGCCTTCGCTTACACCTTTCCCAATAGTCAAATGATTATTTTACCTATTCCTTTTCCAATCAAGGCCAAATGGGCTTTGCTGGGTTTAGCAGTATTGGATGTGCTGGGTGGTATTTCAAGTGAATCTACCGGTATTGCGCATTTTGCGCATTTGGGAGGAGCTGCCGTGGGCATCATCATTGTATTGATTTGGAACAGAAAGAACAGAAAACATTTTTACTAGTACAAAATAGCATGGGTTATAGAGATTATAGACTTTCAGGCAGATCTACCATTTGGAATACCGGAAATCCATTGGTGATGTTGATTATTCTTCAGGTACTCTTTTTCATTTTGTTGAATTTCATCAAAAGTGTATATACGTTTTCACAGCTTCAGCCCGAAGCTTTTAATAGAAATATCTACCATTGGTTTATTCTTCCGGCAGATCCAATGAAATTACTGAGTAGGCCTTGGACCATCATCACCATGCAATTTTCAGAGTTGAAAACCATTGTGGCGATTAGTAATTTGATTTGGTTATGGACTTTCGGCTATCTGTTACAAGATTTAGTGGGCAGTGATAAAGTTATTCCTGTCTATGTTTATGGTGCTTTTTTTGCGGGACTTGCTTTTCTTATCACTTCGCAAATTGCTTTTCCAGACAATACAAGCAGGTTGTTTTTTAATGGTCCCGCTGCAGGAATTCTTGCCTTGGCAATTGCAGCTACAACAATATCCCCCTCCTATAAGTTCTTTCCCATGTTGGGAGGAGGAATTCCACTTTGGATCATAACGGCTATTTATGTTGCATTAAACGGAGTAGCATTGTCCTCATCACCTTTACTGTTTATTCCTCACCTAGCAGCTGCATTGTCTGGGTTTGTCTTCATTAAAATGTTGGTTCGTGGTAATGATGGTGGAAGGTGGATGAATAATTTTTTTAGTGCAGTAGCCAATGCTTTTACACCTAAAAAAAACGGAACGGCCTCCATTAGAACTACTTCATTTTACCAGCAGGGAAAAACAAAAGCTTTTGTAAAGAAGCATGGAGTAACCCAAGAACGAATTGACATGATTTTAGATAAGATTAATCAGAAAGGTTATGAGAACTTGACTGAAGACGAAAAGAATATTTTGAAAACGGCAAGCAAAGAAGGCCTCTGATGACCAAGTTTTTAAAATCAATTGTATTGTCTTTTTTGATGTTCATCAATGTATTGATGTCCATTGCCTTCTTGGCTACCAGTTATGCGTCTTATTTACATCCAAAGGAGTTTTGGTTTACGGGTTTTTTAGGGCTCTTTTTTCCTTACTTTTTCTTTTGTCTTTTGTTCTTTTTGGTTTTTTGGCTTTTTGTAAAAAAATGGTGGGCCTTAGTTTCATTTTTTGTACTGATTGCTGGATACCGATCTGTGGCAGTCCATTTTCCTTTTAATTGGAATGATGATTTCAAAGAACAAAAAGGAAAAACCGATTTACGTGTGATGAGTTGGAATGTCCGTCACTTTATACCGTTTGACGAAAGCAGCTTCAAACCAGACAAATTGCAGCACCGGCAAGAAGTGTTTGACCAGATACAACGATACAATCCAGACATCATCTGCATGCAAGAGTTTATTTCCATGCCAGGTGATGGGAAGCTGGATCCTTTCACTTATTTAAAGAACAAGCTGGGGTATAAATATTTTCAATTTGCGGGCAAAGATATTTTTGGCACCAAGCAGTACAGCGGGATTGCCATCTTTTCTAAATACCCCATCATTGATGGGAATACGGTCCCTTTTCCTGAAAGTTTCGGCTCTAATACAGAACCTCCTGTTTATGCGGATGTATTGTATGGGGGAGATACCTTGAGGGTGTTTTCTATACATCTTCAATCTTTTGGATTTGGTGCTAAAGAGTACAGAGCAATAGATGATATTAAGCCCAACGAAAATGTGAAACTAAATGAGTCGAGGCAGTTGGTCTCTAAAATGAAAAATACTTTTTTTGTACACGGACTCCAAGCAGACTATATCGTAAATGAGATCAATCTTTCTCCTTATCCAGTCTTGGTTGCAGGGGATCTAAACGACATTGCAGGCTCCTATGCATATTCTGTAATAAAAGGGCAAAAAAAAGATGCATTTCTAGAAAAAGGAGCAGGCTTGGGCGCCACTTTCATGAGTTCCTCTTCTTCTATTCTGCAACGTCTTCCCACTTTGCGAATTGATTATATTTTTCATCCGGAAATTTACCAAACCAGGCAGTTTATCCGTTCGGGGAAAAAGCTGTCCGACCATCTTTTCTTGGTCTCCGACATTGCCATTCCTTAGAAACTGTTTCTTGTGTGGTTGTTGTAGGCAATCTTTATCTTTGTATCTACAAAACAGCTTATGTCTTCATTGCATTTTTATAATTCCCTTACGCGTCAGAAAGAGGCTTTCAAATCGCTCATACCTGGGAGGGTCGGCATGTATGTATGCGGACCAACCGTTAGTGGTGAAAGTCATTTGGGACATGCTCGTCCGTTTATCACCTTCGATATCGTATACCGGTATTTGCGTTATTTGGGATACCAGGTAAGGTATGTAAGAAACATTACTGATGCTGGACATTTTGAAGAGGAAGGAAGAGAAAGTGAAGATAAAATAGCCACCAAGGCGGCGCTCGAAAAATTAGAACCCATGGAGTTGGTGCAGAAATACACCAATCTTTTTCATTGGGCGATGAGAGAATTTAATAATGTGGAGCCTAGTATTGAGCCAACTGCCACTGGCCATATTGTGGAGCAAATTGTAATGATTGAAAAAATCATTGCAGATGGATATGCTTATGTGTCCAATGGTTCTGTTTATTTTGATGTAGAAAAATACCACAAAGATTTTGGCGCGAAGGGTTTACAATATGGCATTCTCAGTGGAAGGATTATCGAAGACCAATTGGAAACTACCCGTGAACTGGATGCACAAGAAGAGAAGAGAAGCAGAATGGATTTTGCCTTGTGGAAAAATGCAGCACCAGAGCACATCATGCGTTGGCAAAGTCCCTGGGGCGTAGGCTACCCAGGATGGCATATTGAATGTTCTGCAATGAGCACCAAGTATCTTGGCGATGAGTTTGATATACATGGCGGAGGGATGGATTTGCAATTTCCTCACCACGAATGTGAAATTGCACAAAGTGTAGTGTGCAACCACAAAATGCCTGCCAGGTATTGGTTGCACAACAACATGATTACCATCAATGGCAGGAAGATGGGTAAGAGCTACAACAATGTGATCAAGTTGAGTGAGTTGTTTGCCGGTACGCATGAAATACTTACCCAAGGGTATTCACCCATGACCGTTAGGTTCTTTATTCTGCAAAGCCATTACAGAAGCACATTGGATTTCAGTAACGAAGCATTGCAAGCAGCTGAAAAAGGATTGCGTAGGATGTGGGAAGGGTTTACACAACTTAATCGTTTGGATATTGAAGGACAGGTTGCCATTAGTGCAGGTGACCCAGACTTAGAACAAAAATGCTTTGAGTTGCTTCATCAGATGGATGAAGATATCAATGATGATATGAATACTGCGAAGGTTTTAGCGGGACTCTTTGAGTTGGTTCCTGTGATCAATTCTATTAAAGATGGACATGTTAAAATGAATGCCTTAACTACGGCTACGCTTCGTTTGATGAAAGAGAAGTTCAATAGTTATTTGGTAGATATATTCGGACTTAAAGATGAGAAAAAGCAAGACGACCAGAAACTAGGCGCTGTTCTTCAATTGATTGCGGACATTAGAAAAGATGCACGTTCTAAAAAAGATTATGCCACCTCTGATAAAATTCGAGATCAATTGCTTGCAGCAGGTATTCAGCTGAAAGATGAGAAAGACGGTGGTTTTAGTTGGGAGCTAGTATAGTCTGCACTAGTGCTGGAATTCCTTCATTGTGCTCTAGTCGTCTGTTTATGCTGTTTAGGGATTGACTTGAAATAGACCAGTTCATGGGATAGGTGTCTGCTTCACCCTTTTTATACAGATTGATGGTGTGGTAGTACTTTTTGTTACCATAGATTTCCGACAAGTATTTTTCTAAACGAAAATTGTTGAAGTCGGTCTGACTTGCATAAGACCCTAAAATAGTTTTGATGGGTGCAGCAAGATCATTCACGAGCGGATGTGTTCTCTTCGTTAATTCTTTTACATCCGATTGGTTGGTGATGTGGATGATGTTGAACCTGATTTTCTTGTAGGGATGATTTGCATTGATTTTCAAACTGTCGCTAATTAACTGTTGAAGATCAAGTATTATCTCGTGAACTACACCCGCTCCTGAATTATCAAAATATCCCCCATCTACATAGTAGTCGTTTCCCAAACGACCAGCGGGACTAAAATAGGGGAATCTAGCACCAAGCACTACTGCAGTTGCAATGGAAATATCTTGGTTCTTTTCAAGGTTTTCAATTACATCGATACGTCTTCCAAAATTTACATTGTCAATTTTTATGTTACTCACCACCGCAGGAGAAGCGTCTTGCATTCTAGTACAGTTTATGCAAATGATGGGAGTTGAACTTGTTGTCTCAGTAGGGATGGTGGATGAAAAATTGGCTTTCATTAATTCTCCCAACTCATTGTGTTGATTTGGATGTTGCATTGAACGTTCTAGCGCTTCTGCACGGTCATGTAAAATGTGAAAAGGTACAAGAGGCAGAATGATATCCGGACCAAGTAGTCGGACCAAAGGAAAACTTAGAAAATCGGTAGATAGATAATCTTGAATTTCTTGCATTGCATCTGTTTTCTGTTTGCCTGCGAGGGTGCCCCAAAAAGCAAGATTACCAAGGCTTCCACCAGATGCGCCAGAGAGACAAAAAAGATGTTCAGAGAAAGTTCCTTTTGTTTCGGTTTCAATTTTAGAAAGCACAGAAGCGGTCCAATACGCAGACCGAGAAGCACCCCCATCAGCCAAAACAAAATAAATTGGTAGTGTGGTTTTGCTGCTATCGGTCAATTGGTTCTTTTTTTCTTCTATCCAATGTTGAAAATAATCTCTAAGTGGAGGACGTTTTAATAAACGCTCTGTTTCAGTTTTGGTGGTAAGATTGACGTTGTGTGATTCATTAAAAAATCCAGCTATAATAATTGCAATTAGAATCAGAAAATGGAAGTTGATTTTTTGTTTGATGGAAAATAACGTGATGATATTTCCCGCACCGAGTAAAACACCAAAA
>JBFYPP010000049.1:0-11064 GCA_041303255.1 Chitinophagia bacterium
TATATCCAACAATGCACCTCCGCCCAACGCAGGATCAAAGAGTCGCTGTGGCACCGGCTCCTGCGGCTTGAACCCGAAGTTGGCAATAACGCCTTTTATTTCTCCCAATTCACCATTTCCAATCATATCTCTCACCTTCGCATAATGTGGCAAAAATCTCGTCCACAGTGCTTCCATCAAAAACACCTTCTTGCTTCGGGCCATTGCTACCATCTCTTCGGCTTGCATGCTGTTAATGGCAAACGCCTTCTCACACAGTACTGCTTTTCCATGCTTCAAACAAAGTAGGGTGTGCTCGTGGTGGTGACTATGCGGACTCGCAACATAGATAACATCCACCTCGTCCAATTCAACCAAGGCTTCATAAGAACCTAGCACATGTTTTGCAGGAAACTCTTTTGCAAAAGCTTCTGCCCTTTCTAGACTTCGAGAAGCCACTGCAACCAGCTCTGCCCCTTCAACCAATTGAAGATCTGCTGCAAATTTCTTCGCTATTCGTCCGCATGCAAGGATGCCCCATTTAATTGTTTTCATTTTTTAGGTTGTGGGTTATGGGTTGTGGGTTGTGGGTTGTGGGTTGTGGGTTAACGCATAACACATAACCCACAACTATGTTCTACTTCCCCCTCTTCTTCAACTCCGCTATCGGAAAATTCATGGCCCTGCCAACTTGCTTATCTCCTTTAAATGAAACTACTCTCAACATGGTTGCGTCTACCGGCACCAACAAAGATTTTTCCATATACGATGGATAATAATTGTCAGGAAATGAATTGTCGAAACTATAATGGACATCCACACCCGGGACCTCTACATCAAAATCGATGAGTAGTCGACCTGCAGGATTTTTCTTCACCTTCACCACCGGCTCATACATACTTGGCGCATATTTCTTTCCAGCTGCATCAAAACGCTCAAAATGATTTTCCACCCTCGGAATAAAAGTGTTCCAATTCATGTTTGCTTTGGGCGACCACAAGGCTTCTGCAATGGCAAAACCCCTTGGCCAAACCATGTATCGCATGTGCCTCATATTATAAATCTGTTCTGTCCAAATATTTGCTTGTCCGCCTTTAATCAACTTTGGATCCACCCCTACAGGCACTGGATCAAACTGATAGGTCTTTTTTAACCTTAAGGATGCATAAACATGTGGCTCCATCAATGCATCCCCTTGCATATAATCTACATAGACAAATTCATTAGGAGTCATCACTACTTCGTGACCCATTTTTGCCGCCTGAATTCCCCCTTTCATTCCCCTCCAACTCATCACAGCGGCTGATTTAACCAATCCGCCATCTAAAATTTCATCCCAACCAATCATCTTCTTGCCTTTGGCTGAAACAATCTTGGAAACCCTTCCCACAAAATAACTCTGCACCGCATGCATGTCTTTCAAATTTTCTTTCGCCATTAAAGCCTTTACTTGTGGACTCTTCTCCCAAAAGTTCTTGGCACACTCATCGCCTCCCATGTGCAAGTACTCGAAAGGAAAAAGGGCAGCTACTTCCTCAAAGACTTTATCTAGAAACGCATATACATTCTCATTTGCGGGACAAAGCGTATTATCAACTCTGGCTGTAAAATGTCCACCCGCATGCCAGTCCATAAATCCATCACCCGAATTCACCGCATAAGTTCCGGGTGTACAGGAAAGATCGGGGTAGGATGCAACCGCAGCCATCGAGTGACCAGGAACATCGATCTCGGGAAGGATATCTACATAGCGATCCTTGGCATATTTTACCAATTCCTTGATGTCTTCCTGGGTGTAGAATCCCCCATAATCTCTGGGCTCATCTGGACCCGGCTTGCTAAATGCATGAAACTGTCCCTCTTTCTTTACACTCCACGCACCCACGGTTGTCAGCTTCGGATAACTCTTGATCTCTATCCTCCAACCCTGGTCGTCTGTCAAGTGAAAATGCATCAAATTGTACTTGTATTTGGCCATATCATCTATCATTTCCATCACCTCTTTCTTGGTGAAAAAATGACGGGAAACATCCAGCATCTGACCCCTCCAACCAAAGCGCGGAACATCCTTAATCTCTACTACAGGTATACTCCACTTTATATTGGTAACCATTGTTTTACTTTCAATTTGATAAGGTAACAATTGGAGTAAAGATTGTAGTCCGTAAAACAACCCTGCAGGTTGATTAGCACTAATCTCTACATCCTCGTAACCCACCCTTAAACGGTAGCCTTCCTTGCCCAAAGCCACCTCTGGAAGCAACTTAAAATGGATGGCATTTTTGGAAGGAGATGAACCGATTTTAAGTTCAAAACCAGCTGCTCTTTTTAGCTCCTGGTTCAACATTCCGGCAATTCTTTTTACCTCTGGATCAGTCCCGGTAACTACAATCGACGTAGATGGAGTAATCACAAACTCACCCGTCCCCAACCTCAGTTCTGCAGGCTGAGGGATGATGTTGATTTTCTGCTGAGCAAATGCTGGGCAAATGGCCACAAAAAAGAGGATGGAAAAGAAAAACTTTTTCATGCGATTGGTTTAGAATAGCAATTTAAGACTAAAGAAGAGGCTAATGAAAGTTGTGGAAAATTCTTTTTCGGTCTTCTGAAGTTTGATTTGACTTGTGGTAGCACTCTATCAAGACAAGCTCTTGCTGCTCTGGCATTAATGCATAGATGACCCTAAATCCTGAGTGAGCCCCTCTGCCATTAAATGACATACTGGCGATTTTTCTAATTTTTATTATAATAGTGTTTAAACCCAGACTATTGATTTCAAAAGAAAACGGAGGCCTCGCCATGGGATATACCATAAGTGCATTTTCAACCTTCTCAAGATCTTTTTCAATGGTTGGATATTTTTTTATCAACTTTTTTACATCTCTTTCAAATTCTGGCAATCGTTTAATCTTCATGCTCTTCATCTTCTTTATAATACCTCACACTAAACGGACTTTCTCTATAAAAAGCCATTTCAAAACTTATCACCTCACCTTCTTTTGCAGCCAAATAGGGCATATCTTTTTGAGCATATTCATTAATTCTATTTGCAGACCAATTCCCCATCTGCCCTACTACATGATCAATCACCTCTTTCTCGCTTGCTTTTAAATTATGAAGATTAGATTGCGTTAATGGAATAAACCTACTTAATACCAAACCTTGAAATTCACTCTTAAGCTTCCTAATCATTCCCCCATCTACCATCCTATTCAAGACTTTATCTAACTCTATGGGAGTTGGACCAAAAGGCTGTTTTTTATAGGACATGCCAGATAAATGCTCTTCATATGTTTCATAAAAATTAAAGTCAGCGAAATACATGAGCCTACTAAGCACAGACTCGCCAACATTTGCTTTTCCAGCTGTTTTTTCAAGTATGTACAACAAGATATTTTGAAGCTTCCGCATCTTTAATTCAGGCACAGGAATTCTTTCTTTATTTAAAACCATCAAGGCCTCTTCATTCACCACACTCAATTCAACTTGGTCACCATATGTATTTGAAACAAATTCATCTATTGAAAACTCCAAGAGACTGGAAAGCATAATTAATTCAGTTACTTCAATCCCTCTATTACCCGATTCAATTTGTACCACTACAGGCCTAGAAACGCCAAGCATTTTTGCCAATTCCTCCTGGGATAAGCCTCGTTTTTTACGAATAGCAGCTACTCTTTTCCCAATTTGTTTTTTAGTTATGGATGATTGCATAATTCAAAATTAATTGACAAAAATAGTAAATGTTTGTTTTTAAAACACCATAATGTTTGTTTTTTAAACATATATTTCATGTTTTATCACCCATTTTAAATGATTCATTTTTCAGTTTACCAATAATGAGCCCATTTTAAACATGTTAGAAACTGTAAAACGTTCTTTTGAATTGGCAAGAGCAAGTCCACTCATCATTTTAACATCTAACCTATTCAGAAACAGATTAATTTGCAAATTCAAATTTTGAACATGAAAAAGACAATTTTATCGATAGCGCTGATGCTTACTGTCATCGTAGCCCTTGCTCAACCAAAAATTATTGAAAGGGCAATTGTGAAAGCCAAGACCGAAATCACCTTTCCTGAAAACTTTAGTTTCGGCGGACCAGGCGGTGGTGGACCAGGCGGCGGACCAGGTAGTCCTGAAGGAGGTGGATTTACCATGCCGCGTGATATGGAAACAACAACAACCATGACCTACAGTCCAGATTTCATGAAGGTTGAAAGTCTATCTGATTTTGGCAACAACGTTGTGATTACTGATAGAAAGAAAAAAGTAACAACTACCCTTATCGAAGCCATGGGCAGAAAAACAGGATGGTTTACCAGCGATGCTGAAGCTGAAGCTCAAGCGCGTAAACAAGATTCTTCCAGAAAAGCAAGAAGAGATTCTTTGGCTGAATTGGGATTGAATTTTACAGATAACAAACCTGAATTGATCTACTCAGAAGAAACCAAAAAAGTATCTGGCTTTACTTGTAAAAAAGTAACCATTAAAACCAAGGGACAAAACGGACAGGTATCTGAAAATGTAATTTGGTACAACCCTGATTTCAAGCTTGCTGAATCTTCAACTGCAGCATCAGCTGGTGGCGGTGGATTTGGTGGCGGCGGAAGAGGCCGTATGTCGATGATGTCTGGCGTTCCTGGTCTAGATCAAATCAATGGCTTCCCAATGGAATACGAATCAACAGCAGCAAATGGTTTTAAAATCCATATGATGGTGATTAAAGTGCAAGTTGATCCAGCAATCGACGAGAAATTATTTGAAATTCCTAAAGGATTCGACGTTAAGCCACAAAGCACTTTTGAAGGACAAGGTGGAATGAGGATGATTTTTAGGAGTGGGGGGAATTAATTTAGTTGTGGGTTGTGGGTTGTGGGTTGTGGGTTGTGGGTTGTGGGTTGTGAGTTGTGGGTTGTGAGTTGTGGCCGTTAACGCATAACTCATAACCCATAACTGACTTTCAAGTACCTCATCGTATAAACCATCCCCCTATTATAACTCATCATCCCTTCGGGCTGGTTGTTCAAATTGAGGAAGCCTGTATAGAACCAAGTAATGAATTTGTCAACAGGACCATAATATTTTTCAGCAAAGACCTTGTAATCTGCAAGGTCTTTTTTTATGCGCGGAGATAACTTCTCCATGTTCTGCCTCGCTAACGTTGAATCAAACCTGCGCAAGGCCCTGTTGGCATAGAGAAACATTTCCAAATTGGAAGAATACAACAACGCACTATCCCCTGAATTCATCGCGTCTAAATAACCAATAAAATTAGCCTCGCTTTCCTTGGCATATCCCTTTTGATGTGCCGCCTCATGCACAGCAATATAAGGCAACATAAAATCAGGCATATGGGTATTAATTTGCGCTTCACCTGTAAAGGGATTGTAATACCCCCCGTAACCCATGTAGTTTCCCAAAACGCCGAAGAGGGAGGGTTTGACTGTTGACTGTTGGCGGTTGGCGGTTGGCAGTTGGTGGTTGGCGGTTGGCAGCTTGCCCGCCGCGGCGGGTTGGTGGTTGGCGGTTGACGGTTGACGGTTGTCGGTTGGCGGTTGACGGTTGGCGGTTGGCAGTTGACGATTGGCGGGTTGGCGGTTAACCGTTAACGGCCAACTGCTAACTGTAGAATATTTAATCGCTTCATTTAGTGTAAAGTCTGCAAAGGCGCTAATTTCTTCTTTCTTTACCTCTCCTTCATCCAATTTAAACTGTTCTGGGATGGACGTTCGGTAGTAATTGAATCCCCATAAGACATGAAAAGACAACCACACAATACTAGCTACTTTGAACAACCGATTGATGGTTTTAAGAATGGGGCGCTTGAAAGATTTATGCAGTGTAAAAATGATATAAACAATGGCTGCGATGTACAAGACATCACCAACACTAAAAGGCAACCAGCCTAACAACAGCTGCAAGACTTTAGCGATGTAAATATAGACGCCAGTCGCATACCACTCTTCCACCCTTTGCGCATCCAGCATGAACCAGTTGGAAATAAGCAAAAGAAAAACCAAGATTATTTCTGTGAGATATTTTCTTACAAACTGCAAGCCTCAATATTTATTCACTGCAATTTAAACAAACTTAACTGGCTAGCTAATTACTTATCAAAACAATATTCATTCTTTAGATTAATCGTGAAGATGAGTTAGAGGTCTAGCACAACTTTAAGTGAGTACGTTAAACGTTCAATTTGCTTTGCAGTTAGCTTTCCAAGCTTCTTTATGAATCTGCGATTATCAAGTGCAATTATCTGATCAACTAGAATATCACTTTTTTGATCAACCTGACTTGAATCAACTTGAACTCTTAATAATTCAACTCCATCAATGATTTTTGTTGTTAGAGGACATACAACAGTTGATTCGTGTATTCCATTTAACAAGTCAGTTTGAATAATAACGACTGGCCTGATTTTTTTCACAGAATTCCCATTGTTTGAATTCATATTCGCCAACCACAGTTCAAATCTTTTCATCGATCTCTTTTATCAAATCCTCAAACTCTTCCAAAATTTCCATACCCGCATTTCTGGTCAATTTTGACTCATTTGCAAGCTGTTGCCTCAATAAAATTCTTTCGTTGAATTCATTATACAACTTAAGTGCATCATTGATATACCTATTACGTGAACACTTCAACTTCTTTGTGATTTTTTCTGTATCCAGAAAAATATCATCATCTAATTTTAAGGATAGCATTTTCATTCAACAAAAGTATATACTTTTTATATATACTTTATTTAAGATTTTTTTACAGCATCAAAGATCAACAGAAAGATAGTATCACTCAAGCCTAAACCCTCAGTGTAGAAATAGAAAATATCGACTACCTAAAGTTCTTTTGCTCGTTTTGGTGCCATTTAAAACTGGCAAATTATTTTTGCACTTTCCCCAAAAATCTGTACTTTTGCCATCCCTTAAAAATTGATATGTCAGGCCGTCGGGATTATGATATAGCCTTCGTGGGATTAAATCCCGGCACGACTGAATTCGATTTTGAATTAGGGACAACGTTCTTTGAGCAGGATAAAACGACCTATTTCAATGATATTCAAGCGAAAGTGAACCTGAAACTCGAAAAAAATTCGGGCTTCATGCAACTGAAATTTGAAGTGGGTGGAATGGCCGATATCCTTTGCAACCGCTGTGGCAATCCTCTGAAAATTGATCTTTGGGACGACTTTGAAATGCTCGTCAAATTGGTTGATAACCCAGATGAGATGAACGAAAACAACGAAGATCCGGATGTTTTCTTCATTTCCAGAACCGAAAGCCACCTGAATGTCAAAGACTGGCTCTTTGAATTCACCATCCTCAGCATCCCACAATACCCCGTATGTGGTGAAGATGAGAAAGGAAACAGCAAATGCAACCAGGAAGTCATCCAAATGCTCGAAAAACTGACCGAAAACGAAGAAAAAGACACAACTACAATCTGGAAAGGTTTAGATAAATTTAAAGACAACTAAAAAAATAATACAATGCCAAATCCCAAACGCCGCCACTCTCAACAAAGAAGCGCAAAGAGAAGGACTCACTACAAGGCTGAAACTGTAACCTTGAGCAAAGACTCAACTACAGGCGAAATGCACGTACGTCACCGCGCTCACGTTAGCGAAGGTAAATTGATGTACAAAGGAAAGGTTCTCGTAGAGAAGTCCCCTATCAACTAAACCTAAACGACATTTATATACATTCCAGTCCTGCTCAGCGGGACTGGATTTTTTATTTCAAGGATTTGTAGTGAACTTTAGCACATGAACATAGGACTAGACATGATGGGTGGCGATTTTGCTCCGTTGGAGGCTGTAAAAGGAGTAAAGCTTTATTTGGAGCAGTTGACAGTTAACAGTTCACGGTTAACGGTTAACAGCCAACCGCCAACCGCCGACCTACTTACCCTCTTCGGCGATCAAGCTCAAATTCAACAACTCTTAGACGAACACGAGGTTCCGCAAGAACATATCCGCATTGTACATACCTCTCAGGTAATTGCCATGGAGGAACACCCAACAAAAGCTTTAAAAGAAAAACAAGACTCTTCCATCGCCGTAGGTTTTGGTTACCTGGCGAAAGGTTTGGTGGATGCTTTCATCAGCGCGGGCAATACCGGCGCAATGATGGTGGGATCGCTGTTTAGCATCAGAGCGATTGAAGGTATACTTAGGCCGACCGTCGGTGCTTATATGCCGCGTGAAAATGGCAAACTGGGATGGTTGCTAGATGCAGGCATCAACTCGGATTGCAAACCTGAAAACCTGGTGCAATTCGCTATGCTTGGATCAATCTTTGCTGAACACCTCTTGGGATACGAAAACCCTAAAGTGGGATTGATCAATATCGGTGAAGAAGAAGGAAAAGGAAACCTGCTTTGTCAAGCTGCCTACCCTTTGCTCAAAGAAGAAAAATCAATCAATTTTATTGGTAACATCGAAGGCCGAGATATATTCTTAGATAAAGCCGATGTAATGGTCTGCGAAGGCTATACGGGTAACATCATTTTGAAACTTGCAGAAAGCATTCACGGTCTCATTCAACGCAGAAATGTACACGATGAGTTTTTTGATATGTTCGAATTTGAACAATACGGTGGCGTGCCAGTGCTCGGTGTAAATAAACCAGTCATTATCGGACATGGCATCTCCCACGGGAAAGCCTTCATGAACATGATCAACATCGCGCAGAAAATGATTGAGAAAGATGTGGTGGGGAAGATTAGGGAGCAGTTGGCGGTTAAATAACTCCCCTCCTAAAATAAATAGATAAGTTCAAAAGTTATAGAGTTTAATAACCACCCCGTCTCACATTCGCTTCGCTCATGTGATCCACCCCTCCTATCTCCGCAGGGCGGAGCAGGAGGGGAAGTGTTAGCTCCCAAAATTTTTGATTTGTATTTTACTAGAAAATTTTTAAAATAAATTGACTAACCAATCTGTGAACCATAAATTCCCCTCCTGCTCCGCCCTGCGGAGATAGGAGGGGCTCCGAGTTCCGCGAAGCGGAATGAGAGAGGGGTGGTTCCAAAACTACTTGAGCTCCATGCCTTGCATCTATTTGTTTGAGGAGGGGCTCCGAGACATACGCTTTAGCGTATGGCGAGAGAGGGGTGGTTCAAAAACTACTTGTGCTCCAAGCCTTGCATCTATTTGTTTGTGGAGGGGTGGTAGAATAGATTCTTATTAGCTAACTGCCAACCGACAACAACACCTCCACAATCCTCTTACTCGTCCCACCATCCCACAAAGGTGGTATACTCCCCTTCTTCCAATTGCCGCTGAATAATTTTTCCATAGCGGGACCAATTGCTTTGGGATCTACACCGAGTAATTCGTTGGTGCCCATATCGACTGTCTCTGGTCTTTCTGTTGAATCGCGTAAGGTCATACAAGGCACACCCATCACGGTCGTTTCTTCTGTGATGCCGCCTGAATCAGTAATGACTGCCTTCGCTCTTTCTACGAGATAATTGAATTCCAAATAGCCCATGGGCTCTACCAAATGTAGCTGTGGCGAATTGATACCCAATCCTTCCAACACTTTAGCTGTACGTGGATGCACAGGAAATACCAATGGCAATCCATGGGTATGGGCGATGATTTCTTCTATCAAATATTTCAAATTCGATTCTTCATCCACATTAGCTGGACGATGTAAAGTCATCACAATATATTTTCCAGCTGTTAATCCGGCTGTTCCCCAAATCTCCGGCTGTATAAATCTTGGTTTGTGTTTCAGTAATGTATCAATCATCGTATTGCCTACCCAAAAAATACGATCCTCCGCAACGCCGCTCTGGCGAAGGGTTTGGTTGGCTATCTCAGTTGTAGTGAAAAAATAATTCGTGATGCTGTCCGTCACCAATCGATTGATCTCTTCAGGCATGGTCCAGTCGCCTGAACGTATGCCCGCTTCCACGTGCGCCACCTTCACATGCATTTTCTGTGCTGAAATTGCACAGGCCATGGTGGAGGTAACGTCACCCACAACCAACGTGAGATTCGGTTTTTTTTCCATCAACAATTTTTCATAACGGATCATGATGGCTGCAGTCTGCTCAGACTGTGTTCCACCACCTGCTTCTAAATTGACATCGGGAGTTGGAATGCCGAGTTGCTCAAAAAAATCGCCACTCATTTTTTTGTCGTAATGCTGACCCGTATGAACCAGCCTGAAATGAATGTTTTTTCCTTCTTTCTGTGCCGCTTTTATGGCGTCTATAATGGGCGCAATCTTCATGAAATTCGGACGCGCTCCGGCAATTAAATCGATTAGCATGGTGCAAAGATAATTGAATGAAAAATCTAAAAAACTATAGGCTCATAACTTCTTCAAATTCAGGATCCAAAAGTTTAATTCACCAAATATGGCTATTTTTGGTGATTATTTTCACCAAATATGGCTATTTTTGGTGAAAATCAGCTTTTCATGATCAAAAGAACTTTATCATCATCAATTGAAGCAAAGTTGAACAAGGGGAAGGCAATTGTAGTAATTGGACCGCGTCAAGTGGGTAAAACAACACTCATTAATGAACTGGTAAAAGAAAAAGAATATCAATTTTTGGATGGCGACGACCCCACGGTAAGAGCGCTACTTGAAAATGCCAATACTGCTGCATTGAAAAGAATAATTGGGAAGAATAAACTCTTGTTTATTGATGAAGCACAACGCATCAAGAATATTGGCATGACACTAAAAGTGATTACTGATCAGTTTAAAACTTGTCAGCTCATCATAAGTGGTTCCTCCTCGTTTGAATTGCTTAATGAAACTAATGAACCGCTGACTGGCAGAAAATGGGAGTTTCACCTATACCCTATTTCATGGCAAGAATGGGAAGATCATGTTGGATTTGTTGCAAGCGAACAAGAACTAGAACAACGGCTCATCTATGGCATGTATCCTGATGTGTTAAATCATCCAAGTGAAGAAAAAGATATCTTATTTAACCTTACACAAAGCTATCTCTACAAAGATATTTTTGCAATGGGCGGAATTAGAAAGCCGGAGATACTCGACAAATTGCTAAAGGCCTTGGCCTATCAAATTGGGAATGAAGTTTCATATAATGAAT
>JBFYPP010000050.1:0-10891 GCA_041303255.1 Chitinophagia bacterium
CAAATAGCAAGTCGGTCCGCCCTATCAAAATGCCGTAAAAGCATTCAAAGATCATAAGTCACTGATATCTAGTTTCCTATTGGTATAAATTTTTATTTCTTTTCAAAGCTCAAACCGAATGCCTTGTGCCAACGGCATTGTTGACCCATAATTGATGGTGTTGGTTTGTCGCCTCATATAAGCTTTCCAGCTATCAGAACCACTTTCTCTTCCTCCACCTGTTTCTTTTTCTCCTCCAAATGCGCCACCAATTTCAGCACCAGATGTACCAATATTTACATTGGCAATTCCGCAGTCTGATCCTGCTGCGGACAAAAACTGCTCTGCTTCACGTAAATTAAGTGTAAAGAGAGATGAGGATAAACCCTGTGGTACATCGTTCTGAATCGCAATGGCTTGGTCGAGGCCATCACATTCCATCAGATAGAGAATTGGGGCAAAGGTTTCTTGCTTTACAACAGGAGTTTGGGTTTTCATTTCAATGATGGTTGGTTTTACATAGCAGCCTGATTCATAGCCAGTCCCACCCAATACATCTCCTCCAGTTAACAAACTGCCACCTTCGGCTTGTGCTTGTGTAATTGCATTTGAAAATGAATGAACGGCATGGGTATCAATTAACGGACCCACATGGTTTTCTGTGAGTAAGGGATTGCCAATTTTAAGCTGACTATAGGCTTTTACCAACCTTGTTTTTACTTCTTCGTAGCAATCGGTATGCACAATCAATCTTCTGGTTGAGGTACAACGCTGACCGCCTGTGCCAACAGCACCAAAAACGACAGCAGGAATTACAAGATCAAGATCGGCTGCTTTGGAAACGATGATGGCATTGTTTCCTCCTAATTCCAATAAGCTTCTGCCCAATCTTTGTGCAACGGCGGTCCCAACTGATTTGCCCATTCTAGTAGAACCTGTTGCGGAAACCAAGGGTACCCTAGGATCATTCGACATCAATTGTCCTACTACGGCATCACCAACAACAAGGCAGGATACTCCTTCTGGAATGTTGTTTGCGGCAAAGACACGGCTTACAATAAGCTGACAAGCAATTGCAGACAGCGGTGCTTTTTCTGAGGGCTTCCAAACGCAGGTATTTCCGCAGACCCAGGCCAGCATGGTGTTCCAAGACCAAACCGCAACCGGAAAATTAAATGCAGATATAATGCCCACTACACCAAGCGGGTGGTATTGTTCATACATGCGGTGGGATGGACGTTCAGAATGCATGGTGAGTCCGTATAGTTGTCTGGATAAACCCACAGCAAAATCACAGATGTCAATCATTTCTTGCACTTCACCCCATCCTTCCTGTAAGCTTTTTCCCATCTCATAGCTAACCAATCTGCCTAAATCTTCTTTGTGTTTGCGAAGTTCATCACCAATCAATCTTACAATTTCTCCTCTTTTTGGTGCAGGCATGGTGCTCCAAACTTTAGAGGCTTCCACTGCTGTTTTTATAACTTTGTTGTAGTCTTCTTCTGTTGCCAGTTGAGTGGAACCAATTGTTTTACCATCTACTGGCGAAATGGAATCCAACAATGCGCCTTTGCCTTGCCAGTGTATTGAACCTGTCGAAATACCATTGTTTTTTTCGCTTAAGTCCAACGCTTTTAATGAGGATGAAATCATGATGATTACATTTAATAGGATTAAACGACACTATGCTTTAAAATAACTTCCTGTTTGTGTTTCTAGAAAAGCATTGAAGTCAATGTCTTCTTGTTTGATAAAACCTTGCTGAGGTAGTTTTCCATCAGCAACCATTTCTACAACGGCGGCAAGTGAAGCTGCGGTAGTCCAGGATATAGCACGCCATTTTTTACCATCCACTTCAATTGGATGAAAAGAGCGATAATATTCTTCCCTAGCCAGTCCCTCTTTTTTCCATCCTTCTACTACAGCATAAACAATAACCACATCTTCTGCTACGGGTGGTTTTGCTTCTGTTAGAATTTGTTCCACCAATTCTCTTTTTTCCTTAAGAATCAATTCATATAAAAGAAAACGCATAAGTTTTGCGTGGCCCGGGTAGCGTATGGTTTTGTAGTTGAGTGTGTCTACTTTTCCTTCGTAAGTCTCGCACATCGTACCCAGTCCGCCTGAAGTACTGAAAGCTTCATAATCACGACCTTCTATATTGATATGTTCTAGTCCATCTAAAGAAGGCACCATTTTTTTTACACCATTGTGAATGACCTCTGAGTCATTGATGTATTCATTAATTACGCCAGCAGGCGACCATGTAAATGAATAGCCCAACAATCCATTGGGGTACATGGGTAAAGCACCAACGCGCAATTCTATGTCGCGCAACTTGGTAAATCTTTTTGCAAGATCTGATCCAATAATGCCAATTAACCCAGGTGCCAAGCCACATTGCGGAGCCATCGCCCCTTTAGCAGTAGCAGACATTTCAAGAATGGCCTTGGTTGTAGGAACGTCTTCTGTCAGATCGAAATAATGTTTGCCGTGGGCATGTGCAATTTTTGCGATGCTGAGGTTGAGGTTGTAGGGCATGCAAGAAACGATGGTATCATATTGCGGGATAGTTTCTTCTAAAAGTGTTGAATCATTGATGTCACCGTTGATAATGGTAAATCCAGGGTTTTCAGGAGGATTGTTTTTATCGAATCCTGTTACGTTAAATCGCTTGTTGAGTAAGATGCCGACCAAAGAGCCTACCTTACCCATCCCAAAAACAAGAATCGTTTTCATTATAAATATATTTGTACGTTGAAATTACTTTAGATTGAGCGATATAAAAAAACAGTTTAGTAAATTGGCATTCAATAGCTGAGAAATAAATATATAAGTGATGTTCTTGTTTCTTTCTGTATCTAAAGGATATCCCGTAATTTTCAGAATCAACGAATCGCTTAATTTATGCAACAGAATTATACAGATGGATTTTTTAATGTAGGTCCAGTTTACGGATTTTTACCACAATCACTTCCGCTTTCCGTTTTGCCAGAAACTTATGCAGGGCTTCAAGAACTATTAGACAAGATGCCTGTGCAATTGGATGCTGAGCATTTCGGGTATTTGCATTATCCAAATAAAATTGTGGAAGCAGTAGATCAATTGCCTAATTACATTGATGCGGTAAAAGCAGAAGAAGATGTCAGGGTAATACAGGCACTGTTTCGTGGTTATTCATTTCTTGCATCTGCGTTTACTTTGGAGTCTTCTTTTCAGCATTACCGAGAAACAGGAAATTACGGTAAGGCAAGAAATATATTACCTCCGCAGGTTGCACAACCTTTTGTAGCAGTTTCTGAAAAGTTGGATGTATATCCCTGGTTGGATTATCATTATGCCTATTCGCTGGGAAACTTTAAAAAGAAAGATGAATCATTGGGTTTGGAATGGACGAACCTGGCGATGTGTGTAAGGTTTTCAGGACAACCAGATGAAGTTGGATTTATCATGTTGCATGTCGATATCAATCAGCATTCTGCAGATCTTGTTGGTTCGGTTATGAAGGCCTTAGAAGCGGTTGCTCATGGTGAAACAGAAAAGGTAGAAGCAGCTTTAGATTGGAACATGCGCACGATGGTTGAAATGAACAACAGAAGAAGAGAGATGTGGAAGGCATCGCGCTGGCAGCACTACAACGATTTTAGGGTCTTCATTATGGGGGTAAAAGGGAATGAAGAATTGTTTGGTGATGGGGTTACGTATACGGGAGTTTGGGATGAGCCTAAACAGTTTAGGGGACAAACAGGAGCACAAGATGATATCATTCCCATGGAAGATATTTTTTCTGGTGTGATTAATTACTATCCCAAGAATGAGCTTACGAAATATTTGCTTGATCTAAGAACGTATCGACCTAAATGTATTCAACAATTTTTTATTGATTTAGAGAAAGAGGTTGAAGGAATACACCAACGTGGTATGTTGGGTTATTTACAGGAGCAGAAAAGTGTAGTGGGACTGTCAAGATTGCTTGGTATACTCGAGCAGATTTATCATTTTAGAAATGGGCATTGGCAGTTTGTACAGAAATACATTATGGCCAATACGCCTTATGCAAAAGCGACTGGCGGAACACCGATTACCAGTTGGTTGCCTAATCAATTAAAAGCTGTAATGCAGCAAATGCAGGATGTGTTGGATATTATTGCTTCATTAGCAATTGAAATGGATGAAACCACTTCCTCTATTGTTACATCCAACCAAACAACTTTACCCCAAAAACAAAAATTGCTGGAAGAACAATTGGTTATGGTAGCTGGAGAACAGTTTTCGGCCGAGAAAGTATTTGACTTGAATGAAAAATTTGGTTTGAAGGATCAATAAATACTAATTTTGGGATATGATAAGGTTGATAGTGATTGTATTATCAGTGTTTAGTTTAATGTCTTGCGATAAGCAGCAGGAGATACAACAGGTTGTTACAGATTCAACATGTTATAAAGGCAAGTTGGTGCTTAAGGGGATATGCAATAATGCTGTTGTACAAGTACTAGACGATCGAATGCCATCATCTTTTTACGAAGAAAGTTGGAAAGATGAGTTTACTGGAATTGTTTATCAAAAAGTGATGGGAAATTCAAATTATTGTAGTTTCCCAGCTGATCTAAAAGAAAATGATGAATTTTATTTTAGGATAGCCTCACCAACTACAGGCTCTCCTTATTGTGTAAACTGCAAAGCGTATAGTCCCACACCTCAACTAAGACAGTATATTCAGATTTGCGGCACCAAATAGAAAGCAATCAACAAAAAATTAATTTACCCAACTGGAATGCCCTGAGGAAATCTAAAATGATTTTTAGGGTCTACTAGTTTTTTAATGGCTTTTAGTTTTGGTAATGCAGGTCCGTAATAAGCGTTAAGAAAGTTGGCTTCGTTTCTATCAATAAAGTTAACGTAGCTGAATTTTGATGTAAATGCTTCCATAATCAAATGGAACTCATCCAGCCACTGTTTATTGCCAAAAATATTTTGATCACCATCCTTCCAGGTAAGCTCAATCGTAGTAATCATTTTTGCGTCACGAGCAAAGAACGCAGTAGCATCAGGGGCTGTTTCACTTATTGCCCCACCTAAAAGAAAGCATTTAAATATTGCGCTACCTGAAGTGCCTGGCCATTCTGCGAGTTTAGCAAAAATAGTGGCTTGTGCAGCTGCGCTTAGTGGCTCAAATGCAAAACGACAACGTTCATGAACAAACTCTGGCTTTCCTTCCTCTGAAAGAAATTCTTGGGCATCCCAATAAAACTCATTTTTTATATCGCCTGAAGGTATTGAAATAGCGGTAACTGGTGATATGAGTGCTTCAAATTCTGTGACCTCCCCTTTAAATTGCCCTAATAAGGTTACTACCGGTCGTAATATACTTTCTCCTGGCCTTGATCTTAGTCGCACCATTTCAATGGTCATTTTTGCCCCAAGTGTATTGGGTGCTGAGAGTAAAACTTCTTGCAGACGAGCAAAAACCAGTTGAGGATTTATACTCCATCTAAGTTCAAATCTAGTAACATTGGTAACAGCAAATGGCTTGAATGTAAATGAAGTATGTATGCCAAAATTTCCACCTCCTGCACCACGGATGGCCCAGAAAAGGTCAGGGTTTTCTGTCTCACTGCAAATGGCAATATCTCCTTCGGCAGTCACAATTCTGGTTTCAACCAGCTGGTCACAGGTAAGTCCCTGTGCACGCATGTTAAAACCAATACCACCTCCTAGCACCAATCCGCCCACGCCAACATTCTTGCATCTTCCATGGGTAATAGCCAGGCTTGGTTCACGCAATGCTGCATAAACATGTTTGTTTCTTGCACCCCCATCAACAGTTGCTAAACCGGTTGATGAGTTCAAAGTAATATTGGTCATTCCAGAAAGGTCGAGCAGTAATTGATTGGTAGAAGAATATCCTGCATACGAGTGGCCACCAGAACGGGTAGTGATTGCAATGTTATTTTGTCTGGCCCATTTGACAGTAGTTACCACATCTTTTTCGGTCATACAGCGGGCAACTGCCTGAGGAATTGTTTTCCCATATTGTAAAGCATAAGGAATTGTAAAGGGATCAAAGCCAGTTGCTCCTGGTAAGAGGACGGTCCCGTTCAATTGATTTGAAAGAAGTTGCCAGTCGAATTCAGATAGCAGATCTGTTTTTGAGCAACCTTGTAAAAAGCCAACCAAGGAAGGCGTTAACAATGCTCCACCAATTGTTTTAGAGCCAAGACCTATAAAACTTCTTCTGCTGAGCTGCGTCATTATGTAGTTTTGGTTGAGATACGGGAGCTTAATGACTGCAAACTAATATTGAAATTTCATTTAAAGAAGAAAATTTATACCCAGATTGTAATAAAATGTGTTTTTAAGATTTTCTTTTGAAATGGCGTTGTCTGTATTAAATGTTGCTGCATTAAATGGAATTGCAAAGGAAGGGATGAAATGAAATGAAAGATTGTTTAAGTTGTACTTAAAAGCAATACCTAGGTCGATGGATAAGAATTTAAATTTTGTTGCCTCTTCCATAATGGTATAGGCAATAACAGGGGGGAGATTGTTGCCCCCCTGGCCCTGTTTGTTTTTTTGTATGGTGCTTTTATAGCTATAGTATTCACTGTAGTATCGCTGTGTGCCCCATAGTCCGTATACATTTGGGTAAATGCTAAATTTATTATCTGCAAGAAAAAATGTTTTTCCGAGTTCAAGACCTAGAAGAATATCGCCAGTTTCTCCAAAAAACCCATTTACATCAACAGTAGTTTCTATCCATGGTAAATCGTAACCCAAATAGGTATAAGCCATTGAGCTGACTGAAGACTGAATGGCATAACTGCTGTCGTTAAATATTCTGAGCTCGCCACCTATACCCCAATACAAGTTTCCTTTATTCATTCTATACCCTGCACCCACACCCCATAAGTCGATTCTCTTTTCTGATGTGAGATACGACAAAAATCCTTTTACGAAGAATCCGGAGTGGTGCGCGTATAAAATTGAAGGTGTTAAATAGGGTGCTGGTAATGAATCTTTTCTTCCTGCATAAACCCAATCACTTGTATATTGCAAGCGAAGATTGACTTTAGAAGTTTTACTCGCTTTATTAAAAAAACTACTATCATGTTTAACCAAACCTTGTCCAAACGATAAGTTTAGTGATAAGGCTAAAAGCGAGGTGGCGAATAATCTTTTCATATGATTAATTTTTGCCACCCTTTTTCTGCTGTTTTTCCTGTTGCGTTTGCTTACTGTCTGCAGGCTTTAATTCTTTTTTATGCATCTCTTTTTCGCGTGCTTTTACTCTTTCCATAAACTTTGCCTCTGTATTGTAATGTTTGCCGTCCATATCCAAACATTCGCCGTTTTTTAATTGTAGCCTATCTCCATTCTTTTTTCTAAACATTCCATCTGGCTCAATGGTGGTGCCATTTTTTAATTTAACCTGAGCTTCTACCCTGGTTTGTTTCTGGTCTTTTACTTGGTAGAGATTGCCATCCTTGTAGAGCAAATGATCATGCAATTTTATTCTGTCTTGCGTCTTGAGTTGATCTTGTTTCTTTTCTTGGTCTTGTGCTAATGTGTTAAGTGTAAAGTGCAGTAAGAGAAACGTCAGAACGTAAAATGCTTTTTTCATGTTATTTATTTTTGCAAACGTATTCGTTCTGTATTTTGCAAAAAAGAACATTGGTCACCTTTAGCTTTAAAGCCAAATGAGTTTACTCATAGATTTATATATTTTTAAATACAAATCGCAGCTATTCGAAATAGTGGTGGATAAATAAAGCACAGCACTTGCTGTTCTTTATTTTATTTTCTCACAAGAAATACCAATCACGGGTTCGCACTTTAGCAAATCTTGCCAATGTATTTCTTCAAAAAGCGATGCACCCGCTGCCGATATTTCCATGTTGTGCCAGTTGATGTTGTTTAGGCCGGCTGCTTCGAAACATCTTTCATGCATTTGTTTAGAAAGATGGTAATTGGTAAGTTCAACATGACTTTCATCAGGTAAATAAAGTTGAAAAATTACTTCATCCCCATCATTGAATCCTTTTTGAATCCTTTCGAAACCATATTTGCGCATCGACATTTCCGGGTGTTTGCATTCAGGATTGTTGTTGATGGTTACAAATCTCCCTTCGGGTTTCAAATGTTTGGCAATTACATTACACATGGTTTGTAGTTGGGATTCGTTTTCAGAGTAATTCAACAAATAAGATGCTGAAATCAAATCAAATTGCCTTCCT
This sequence comes from Chitinophagia bacterium, assembly GCA_041303255.1. Lineage (GTDB taxonomy): Bacteria > Bacteroidota > Bacteroidia > Chitinophagales > Chitinophagaceae > Pollutibacter. Next base: position 8,214 of record JBFYPP010000050.1, read on the forward strand.
AGATCAAGGTCCAGCGCATTTCCAACAAAATAGGATATACCCAACGGATCAACTTTTTCTGCTTCGTTGGCCAATACAATCATTTGCTCTGAAAGGTCTATACCCACTACTTCGGCTGCACCTTTTAACTTATATAGACGAGAGTAAAACCCCTCACCACAGGCAAGGTCTAAGACAGATTTGCCATTCATGTCACCAGCTATATTAAATAGAGTATGGGCTTCTAAATATTTGCGCCAAGGCAAAGATTTGGAATACTTGTATTCATCTGCTATTTTGTTGTAGTCTGTGGCCATGGTTCTTGTGGTTTATCTAGTAAAGATTACATATATTAGTCAATATTATAAAAATTATAGTTAGTCCATTTTTTTAATCAAATCAAATGAAACAAATTCTTGTAATTTTTACCGCAACATTTTTTCTGCTTAGTTGCCAAAATCAATCTACTTCGTCATGGCAGACCTTGAAATTTATTCAGGATAAATCTTTGTTGACGCATATCAATTTAGGAGATTCTGCCCATGGTCATGGAGACGGAATGGCCTTTGAGGCGGTATTGAGGGATACTGTAGGAACAGTAGTTGGTGAAGTGTTGGGTTGGATGGTAACTGTTGATATCGCAGATGGCGACTCAGCAAATACTGTTCACATGACAGATCGTATCGGAACGATGATTATTAAATTTGGGAATGAAAATAAAATTGTTGTTCCAGGTGGAAGCACTTATGATAAGGGCGAGCAGGTAATGAAGTTAGGAATTCCCCAAAAAAATGCTGTTGTTGGTGGAACAGGCAAGTACAAAGGGGTTAGAGGTGAAGTAACGACTACTAGAAATGAGGATGGAACATACACACATATATTCGATATTAAAATGGATAACTAGGCCATTATTATTGATTTACTTCTTTTAAAAAAATCACATTCTAAAAATTATCACATGAAACAATTTCTTTCAATTTTTACCGCTGCATTTTTTCTGCTTAGTTGCCAAAATCAAACTGGATCGGCATGGCAGACCTTTACATACATAGAGGATAAACCTTTGTTGACGCATTTGAATCTAGGAGATACTGCACATGGTCATGGTGATGGAATGGCTTTTGAGGCAGTATTGAAAGATACAGCTGGAAAAGCAGTTGGAGAAGTGTTGGGGTGGATGGTAACCGTTGACATCGTAGATGGGGACTCAGTAAATGCTGTTCACATTACAGATCGTATCGGAACGATGGTGCTTAAATTTGATGACGAAAATAAAATTATTGCTTCAGGCGGAACCAGCTATAAAAAGGGTGAGGTATTAATGGATCCAGAAGTTTCTCAAAAAAGAGCTGTTGTTGGTGGAACAGGGAAGTATAAAGGGATTAAAGGTGAAGTAACGACTACTAGAAATGAGGATGGAACGCATACACATGTTTTAGATGTAAAAATGGCTAAATAGTCCATTATTAATGATTTACTTCTTTTGTAAAAATTACATTCTAAACATAATTATATGAAACAAATAATTCTGGTATTTTCAACTGCTATCTTTTTATTAAGTTGTCAAAATCAACCAGCCGAAAAATGGGAAACGCTTGAATTTATTTTAGGTAAACGCCAATTGACAATTCTTAACTTAGGAGATAGTGCACATGGCCACGGTGACGGAAGGGCTTGGGAGGCGACTTTGAGTGATACTTTGGGGAACATAGTTGGGGATGCTTATGGATGGACAGAGACTATTGACATCATGGATGGCGATTCAGCGAATCCAAAATATATAACAGAACGAAATGCCTTAAGTATTCTAAATTTTGGAGATGAAAATGAAATTGTTATACAAGGAATTTATGGCGAACACCATGGAGAACAACGTATAAATCTTGCATTAGATCCAATAGTGGGGGGCACAGGTAAATACAAAGGGGCTGAAGGAGAGATGAAGGTTATACGAAAAGCAGATAGTACTATTGCTGTTCTTCTTAATATTAAGAAGGTAGATTAATTCATCGGATTGGTCAATACAAATTGAGCTGACGTACAAAAATCTGCATCATATCAAGCGGATCATCAACCAATAAGCTTATTTGTTTTCTCTTAAGATATAATGTGTGCTTCTTCCTCCTCCGAGTCCATTTACTAAAACTTTTTTATTTAATAAATCTTGTATATCTCTAAGTGCAGTATCCTGAGAGCAGTCACAAAGGTTTCCCCAAACAGAAGTATTTAGATTAACGGGTAAGCCTTCAATTAACCTGTTGATCATTTTGATTTGTCGGTTATTGAAAGGCAATCCAATTTGTTTTTCCCAGAAACGTGCTTTTTTGAATGTGAGCGCCAGCGGCTTATCCGCATTATTAATGGCTTTTTTGAGCGTCTTTAAAAACCAGATTAGCCATTCGGTAATATCCAATGTTCCTTTTTGTGTTTGCTCCAGCATTTGATAGTAGCTGGTCTTCTCTTTTTTCAGTTGCGCACTCAAACTATACAGACAAATTTTACTTTCTGTGGCTCTTGCCAATTGCAGTGAAGTGATCAATCTTGTTACTCTTCCGTTCCCATCATCAAATGGATGGATGGTAACAAAACCAAGGTGAGCGATTCCGGCTTTAATCAATGGATCAACCTGAAATTTAGTATTGAACCAGCTCAGGTATTTATGCATGTCTTTTGATAGACCCTCTGAAGGAGGAGCTTCA
>JBFYPP010000051.1:0-10766 GCA_041303255.1 Chitinophagia bacterium
CGCTGTTAACATCGATGAATCGGCGGCGAGAATGGAATTGAAAGGAATTGAAAACCGACTTCATTTCCGTTTTCCAGACTTAGACAGCAATATGGTTGGTATCGAAGATGTCAGGTTCAAAAATAAGGTAGTTATTATTCAAATCATGGGTTCATGGTGTCCAAATTGTATGGACGAAACCGCTTTTCTGAGTGAGTACTATGCTAAAAATGCCTCTAAAGGAGTAGAGGTTATTGGGTTGGCTTATGAGTATACAAATGATTTTTCACGTGCTAAGAAAAACATCATGCGGTTTAAAAATAAATTTAATGTACAGTATCCAATGCTTGTAACAGGGATAACTTCTGCCGATACATTAAGGACTGAAAAGACTTTGCCAGAGATGACACCAATTATGGCTTTTCCATCGATGATCATCATTGGTAAAGATGGTACAGTCAGAAAAACGCATGCGGGTTATGCTGGGCCTGCCACGGGCATTCACCACGAAACCTTTAAGCAAAATTTCAATAAGGATATAGAAGAATTGTTGGCAGAAAATGATGGGGAAAATTAGTTGGTTGGGTAGTTGATTAAATCAATGATTTTTTGCAAGTATTTTGCGTCCACATGGTCAAAGCTATTCAGTTCTGCACTATCTACATCCAGTACACCAACAACATTTTTTAATTGTAACAGCGGAAGAACAATTTCACTTTTTGATAAACTGCTGCATGCGATATGACCTGGGAATTGTTCAACATCCGGAACAATTATCGTCTCAGCTTTTTCCCATGCAGTTCCACAAACGCCTCTTCCTTTTTTGATTCTTGTGCAGGCAACCGGACCTTGAAAAGGGCCCAGCACCAGCTCTTCGCCTTTTACCAAATAAAAGCCAACCCAAAAAAATCCAAACTGTTCTTTTAAAGCACCTGCAATATTTGCTAGGTTAGCTACCAAATCAGTCTCCCCATTTAGTAATCCGCTTATTTGTGGCAGTAGGTTGATGTATTGTTCTTCTTTAGTTCCTTTTTTTATAGTTAAGTCTTCGGCCATGGGGTTATTTTTTTTCAACTAAGTCAGCAATGGTTTTCTTTTCAAGAATTTTTAATGTTGCATCTCGAACCAACACCATCGTATCATGAAGTCCGCAATGTTTTTCGTCACAGTTTTTGCAACGTTCATAGAAATAGAGACTTGCGCAAGGCAGCATGGCAATTGGACCTTCAATTTTTCTGATGATAGTTGCTAGCGGTGTTTTGTTAGCATTGGGTTTTAGATAATAACCGCCTCCTTTTCCTTTTTTGCTTTCAAGTACATCCATTTTTTTAAGTTCCAATAGGATGTTTTCTAAAAATTTGAGTGGAATTTTCTTCTCCTCTGCAATTTCTGCAATTAAAACTGGACCATCATCTTTGTGCTCTACAAGATAGACAAGTGCTTGAAATGCATATTGTGTTTTTTTATTGAGCATACTTTATTAGTTACCGAATCCCAAAACATCTTTCATGGTAAAAATACCTTTTTTGTTGTGTATGTATTCTGCCGCTAATACTGCGCCTAAGGCAAATCCATTTCGGTTGTGGGCATTGTGTGATATAATGATTTCATCTATTTCGGATTGATAACTTACTTCATGTAAGCCAGGATAGGGATCAATTCTTTCACTTGTGATTACCAATTCATTATGCGCATTACTTGGTTGGCTTACCCATTTATTTTTTTGGGAGTTATTGGCTATTAGATCTTCTGCCAATGTTATTGCAGTACCACTGGGAGCATCTTTTTTTTGTGTGTGGTGAATTTCTTTAATACGAATATCATACTGTGTTTGTCCAACCATCAATTGGGCCAGTTTCTTATTTAATTCAAAGAAAATATTTACCCCAACACTAAAGTTGCTTGCATAAATAAAACTACCCTCATTGTTGTTGCAGCTCTCCTCAACTTCTGAAATGTGGTTGAGCCATCCGGTAGAACCACAGACTACAGGCGTTTGAAATTGGATGCATTTAAGTACATTTTCAAAAGCGGTATGCGGACCAGTAAATTCAATGGCCACGTCTACAGCGGATAAATTTTCGTTATTAAAAGCATCAATATTTTCAAGATCAATTTTTAATGCAATTTGGTGCCCTCTTGAAACCGCAACCTGTTCAATAATTTTACCCATCTTGCCGTATCCTATAAGTGCAATTTTCATATGGTTAAAGATAGGGGTTTACTAAAATCCTGTTGTTTTGTTTTGCTTGGTTTTTCCAAAATGAAAGGTTGCTGAGATTCCCATTTGTCCGAGTCCATTGCCGGATGAAAATTTCGGACCTACTTTTAAACTTACTTCATCTGAGATGTCAAAGCCTCTAAGATGACCATCTACGGTAGCATCAACAATATTCAATCCCCAGGTCAGAATAATTCCTAAGATGGAAAAGTCCATGTTCTTCCTGAATTCATTTCTGTACAAGCGGAGGGATTCATCTGAGAGGGGAATCAATTCAGGCGCGATTTTGCTGAAGCTTGCAGAATCATTCGTTGATCGAATGGTGTAGGCAGTCCTTGTTTTATTATACCATTTGCTGTTGTAATTGAAAAGACTAACAGGGATTGCAATAACTCCATATACGATAGGAATTTTCCAATATTTTTTGTTGTAAGCTTGTCCAAGTCCGGGTAAAATAGTAGACCTCAATGCTGCTTTTGAGGCCACTGATCTTTTTTTTTCTACCGTATCAGTTCTTTGTTTTATATCTGTATTGATAGGGGGAGGGCTGTCATTTTTTTCTTGTGCAGATAACTGGGCCAATTGTGCAAAACACAACCAGAGCACAAAAAAACTGCTTCTAAATGAAAAAGGAAGTTTCATTAATAAATGTCGACTTTCATTTTTTCTAAAAGTCCATTTAGTTCTTCAAGTGAATAATATTCTAGCGTGATTTTTCCCTTTCCTGTTTTTTGATGGTCCAGGTTTACTTTTGTTCCAAAATGTGAACTTAGTTGGTTTTCTATTTTTTGAAATTGGTCATTTTGTTTTGCTGGTGCAATTGCTTTTTGTTTCGCTGGTTTATACAGTTGTTTAACCAGGTCTTCAGTTTGTCTTACCGAAAGTTTTTTTGTTTGAATTGTATTGTAAACAAACAATTGCTTGTCAACTTCTCCGGCATTGATCAGCGCCCGTGCATGCCCCATCGACAAAGATCCATTTCTAACTGCTACTATAATGGCTGGTGGCAGTTTAAGCATTCTAATATAATTGGATACCGTACTTCTGTCCATTCCCATTGTAACAGCCACTGCTTCTTGGGTCATGGAACATTCATCCATAAGTCTTTGGTAGCTGAGTCCAATTTCTATTGCATTTAAGTTTTCTCTTTGCAGATTTTCTAATAGCGCCAATTCCAATACTTGTTGATCGTCTGCTTCACGGATATATACAGGTACATCTTTGAGGCCAGCCAATTTTGCAGCCCGCCATCTTCTTTCACCTGCAATCAGTTTGTATTTGCCTGAGGGTAATTGCTTTACGGTAAGCGGTTGAATAATATCGTGTTGTTTTATGGAAGCAGATAGTTCTTCTATGGCTTTTTGATCAAAATCTTGTCGTGGTTGATTTGGATTTGGAATAATGTCTTCTAGCGCAATACGTGAAACGCCAGTAGTTTTTACTACAACTTCTGATTTCAAGACGCCAGCTGGATTTTTATATTCTGAATCAATATTTCCCAGCAGTGATCGGATTCCTCTATTCAGTGCCTCTTTTTTATTGGAAGGATTATTGCTCATTGTCTAGGTTTAAAGTTCTTTCTGACTCTTTAATTTTTGTCATGTTGTTCTTTTGCAGAATTTCTTTCGCCAGGTTCAAATAATTGATTGCGCCTTTACTTTCTGCATCGTAGAGGATAACCGGTTTGCCAACGCTTGGGGCTTCGCTTAACCTTGAGTTTCTATTGATTAAAGCATCAAAAACCAAACCTTCAAAATGCTTTCTTACTTCGTTTACTATTTGGTTACAGAGCCTCAGCCGCACATCGTACATGGTCATCAATATTCCCTCTATTTCAAGTGAAGGATTCAATCGACTTTGTACAATTTTGATTGTATTTAGAAGTTTGCCTAGACCTTCAAGGGCAAAAAATTCTGCCTGTACCGGTATTACAACTGAATCTGCAGCTACCAGCGAATTTACAGTAATGAGACCCAAAGAAGGTGAACAGTCGATGATAATGAAGTCGTAATCGTTTCTTATCCCTTCTAACAGGTTTTTAATCACATTTTCTCTGTTGGGATAGTTGATCATCTCCAATTCTGCACCAACAAGATCAATATGAGAGGGGATAAGGTCTAGATTAGGTATTTCTGTCTTCAGGATCGCATCCTTTGCTTGGGTGTCACCAACCATGCAATCATAGATACTTTGTTGTATGTTTTGAAGGTCAAAACCAACCCCTGTGGTACTATTCGCTTGGGGATCAGCATCAAGCAACAATGTTTTATACTCAAGCACAGCAAGGCTTGCTGCCAAATTAATGGCCGTGGTGGTTTTGCCCACACCTCCTTTTTGATTTGCTACTCCAATGATGCGAGCCATTTGTAAAAATTTAATAAAGAATGACAGGATGACAAATTTACAATTTCGGTACAATTTTGGACCAACTATATCTTTAATTTAGTGCTAACTTGATTTAATTGCTCAAATAAACAGGCTGTTTTTAAACAATTTCGATGAAAAGACTTTTTGGATCATGGATCTTTATTTTGCTGATGCTGGCTGTTGACTTCTATGTTTTTCAGTCACTTCGCTTGGTTACAAATGGATTGCCCCTTAAATCCAGGTTGTTTATCCATGGTATTTATTGGTCTTTTTCAGTGGTAGCGGTACTGCTTTTTATTTTTATCCCCTTGGTTGGTTTTGAATCTATCCCCAAATTCATCCGTACGTATGTTTTTGCAATTGTTGTAGGCTTGTTCATCGCCAAAATAGTGGCTTCAACATTCTTTTTGGTAGATGACCTTAGAAGGGTACTCCAGTGGGGAGGAAATAAAGCAGTCGATTTGGCCAAAGGGAACGGCGTACAATCTGGAGATGCAATACCAAGGTCTATCTTTCTATCCTGGTTAGGCGTTGGCGTTGGTTCTGGGCTATTTGGAACACTTTTATATGGATTTGGAAACAAATACAAGTATAAAGTAGAGAAGCGAAAAGTGAGTTTTTCTAACCTTCCGGGGTCGTTTAAGGGTTTAAAAATCATACACATATCAGACATTCATTCGGGAAGTCTTGAAGATAAAAAAGCAGTTGAGAAAGGCGTTCAGAAAATCATGGAACTAAAGCCAGATCTTGTTTTTTTTACGGGAGATCTTGTTAACAATGTGGCTACTGAAATGGATCCTCTTGTTGAGGTTTTTTCAAAAATTAGTGCGCCTTTGGGGGTGTACAGCATTTTGGGTAACCACGATTATGGCGATTATTTTCAATGGCCTTCTAAAGAAGCCAAGGTCCAAAATCTGGATAAATTAAAGTCAATTCATGCACAGATGGGGTGGAAGTTGTTGTTAAACGAGAATGTAACCATTGAAAAGGGCGGTGCTTCTATTGGCTTAATTGGGGTGGAAAATTGGGGAGCAAAAGCCAATTTCAGTAGATACGGAGATTTAAAGAAAGCCTATGCTGGAGCTGAACACCATTCCTTTAAAATTTTGCTCAGTCATGATCCAAGCCATTGGGATGCAGAGGTTTGTAAAGAGCATGCCGACATTGATTTAACGCTTTCAGGGCACACGCATGGTATGCAATTCGGTGTTGAAATTCCAGGTTTTCGGTGGAGTCCAGTACAATACGTATACAAACAATGGTCTGGACTATATGCCAATGGTGACCAAAAATTGTATGTGAACAGGGGCTTTGGTTTTTTGGGCTATCCAGGTAGGGTAGGAATGTTGCCTGAAATTACACTCCTAGAGTTGGCTTAGCTTTAACTTTTGAATTTTTATGCACGTTTAACTTTTTGCTTTTTTTATGGTCTAATTTTACAGCCAACCATTGCTCATGAGGTCTAGTATTATTCGTACGGTATTGATTTTTTTTCTGTTTGTTTCTATTCGCCCTTCTTCATTTTCGCAAGTGAGTAAGTTTGATGAAAATGAATTGAAATCAGAATTGGACCTGTTAAAAGGCGATACCCTGATGACGGAATTAAAAAATTTGCTGGGGTCAATGTATAAACCGGAAAGTTTCTTTTCTGCAAACTTGGCTTTCAGTAACAGGTTGTTCAGTACCAAAAACAATGCATTGAACATTCAGCAGGCATCAACAGGTCAATCGGCTTTTCTTCCATCTGTATCCTATTTTCACAAAACAGGTTTTGGGCTGACTGCTACAGGGTTCATTAGGAGATTAGATACTTTGGACAAAGGACCATCTTTTTATCAGTTAGCCATCAGTCCGTCTTATGATTATATCGGAGATAAATTTATTGCTGGTGTGTCATATACCAATTATGTGAAAACGGTTTCGAATGAGGATTTTGCAACACCGTTTACTCATGAAGTCTATGCATATGCACAGCTAAGGAAGTCAATTGTTCGTCCATTTATTGCATTGGGTTGGGCTTCTGGAAGTTATGAGGATGTAACAATTAGAAGATTTAGAGATAGGGGCGATAATATTCTTATATCAGATACTTCAAAAGTGTATCTGAATGATTTTTCTACCATTTTTGGTTTGTCTCATACCTTTTCGTTTCAAAATGTAATTTCGAAGAACGACTTAATTACTTTTGTGCCATCACTAAATCTAATTGCAGAACTGCAGAACTACAAAGTTACACCTATTGGATTTGGTGTAATTGGAGACCTGGATGATGATGACGACGATGAGGATGATGATGATAAGGTAGATATTGAAAGAATTAGGAAACGGTTTAATCTTAATCCGAAAACAGTATCTAAATTTTCCCTTCAAACATTGGCATTCTCTGCAAATGCGAATTGGTATAAATCTTCTTATTCTGTTACCGCAGGGTATTTTATGGGCTATTATTTTAATAATTTGAACACATCCAAATTTGCCCATTTTTTTAATTTAACACTAGGTGTCACTTTTTAGTATTTTTTTACCACCATTGGTTGATGTTTTATAATACATTCGTTTTTCACATTATTAAATTCAACACCATGAAACGATTATTTCTTTTTTCAATACTTGTTTTTTCTGCGATGTATGGCAAGACACAAGGATTTAGTTTTGGTCCGAAACTAGGTGCAAATATTACAGGTATATCTGGATTGCAATTCAATAAGGGATTTGAATTTGGTTACCATGTGGGTGGGTTTGCAGAGATCATGCTTTCGGAAAAAATAGGCATACAGCCGGAGCTTTTGTGGAGTCAAACCTCTTTTACCACTGCATCCTCTCTATCAGATCTCTATTCAACTTCCCTACCTGAATTGACAAAGATTAAATTAAATTATATTTCAATTCCTCTATTATTAAATATCAGACCTGCAAAGTTTATCACCTTTCAAGTTGGTCCACAGTTTGGTATTTTACAGGATAAAAAAAACTCGGTAGCAACTAATGTACAATCTGCATTTAAATCTGGAGATTTTTCCATGATTGCGGGAGTTCAACTAAAATTATTGGCTTTCAGAATATATGGTAGGTATGCGATCGGTCTGACCAACATAAATGAATTGCCAGACCAAGACGCCTGGAAGAGTAGAACCCTTCAGTTGGGCATAGGGTTAGGACTTTAAATGATCTAAAATTAGTATCCTGATCCCGGTCTAAGGACCGGGATTTTTTTGTGGCATCAAACTTGTCTTATATACATTGAGCAAAGGAATTATCCTTTGTTTGGTGTTGTTATGACATATTGTCGCAAATAAAAAGATATGGAATTGAAGATGAATTTTTTACAACAAGAAGATGATTTGGATTTCATGCCAATCATCCCTTTAAATGATAGTGAAGGTGGGAATGCAGATGAATTGGTGGTTCCTGCCGAATTGCCTCTTTTACCGCTTAGAAATACTGTATTGTTTCCTGGCGTAGTAATTCCAATTACTGTGGGAAGGGATAAGTCCATTAAGGCCATTGCTGAGTCTTATAAGACTGACAAATTGGTAGGGGTGCTAGCCCAAAAGGACAGTAATATAGAAGATCCTGGGGTAGATGATTTAGTTTCCATTGGCACTGTTGCAAAAATTGTCAAGTTGATTAAAATGCCCGACGGGGGTACCACGGCTATTCTGCAGGGTAAACGAAGGTTTTCTCTGCTTCGTGTAAAATCAGAAGATCCTTATTTTATTGGAGAGGTAAAAGCAATTGATGAAGAAGTGATTGTAGATGATCCCTCTTTTGATGCTTCAGTTTCATCTATCAAAGACCTTGCTTCACAGATTATTCAATTGTCACCCAATATTCCAACAGAAGCTTCAATCATCTTAAAAAATATTGAGCAGCCTTCGTTTTTGATTCATTTTGTTGGAAGCAACCTCAACTGTGAGCTTTCCGAAAAGCAACAACTGCTTGAGTTGAGTGATATGCGAATGCGTGCTGAGAAACTACTGGGACTCCTTCAAAAGGAATTGCAGTTTGTTGAATTAAAAAATAAGGTAACTACAAAAACAAAAACGGAGCTTGATAAACAGCAAAGAGATTATTTCCTTCAACAACAGTTGAAGAGCATTAGAGAAGAGTTGGGTGGGGATGCCAATGATAGAGAAATACAGGAGATGAAGAAAAAAGCAGAGTCGAAGAAATGGTCATCTGCAGCCAAAGAGCTTTTTCAAAAAGAGATAGAAAAGTTGGAGCGAATGCATTCCAGCACACCTGATTATTCTACAGTATATAATCATGTAGACCTGATGCTAGATCTTCCTTGGGAGGAATTTACCAAAGACAATTATGATCTTAAAAAAGCAAAAAAGGTTTTGGACAATGACCATTACGGCATGCACAAAATCAAGGAAAGAATTTTAGAGTACCTGGCAGTATTGAAACTAAAGGGAGATTTGAAGAGTCCAATACTTTGTTTCGTTGGTCCTCCTGGTATTGGAAAAACATCTCTTGGAAAAAGCATTGCCAGTTCTTTGGGTAGAAAATATGTACGCTTTAGCTTAGGAGGTTTGCACGATGAAAGCGAAATCAGGGGTCATCGTAAGACCTATATTGGTGCAATGCCTGGAAGGATTTTGCAATCCTTGCGTAAAGTAAAATCATCCAATCCGGTAATTATTTTAGATGAGATAGACAAGGTGGGTAAGGATTTCAGGGGCGATCCGTCTTCGGCTTTATTAGAAGTATTGGATCCTGAGCAAAACCATACCTTTTACGATAATTACCTGGAGTTAGAGTACGACCTAAGCAAGGTTTTGTTCATTGCAACGGCAAATGACATGCAAGGTATTCAGCCAGCGCTAAGGGATCGATTAGAAATAATTGACCTTACCGGCTACGCAGTAGAGGAGAAAGAAAAAATCGCCCAGACTCATTTGTTGCTCAAGCAGAAGGAATTACATGGATTGAAAGACCATAACTTAAAGGTGAGTACGGCAGTGATGACTTATATAATTGAAAATTACACGAGGGAGAGTGGTGTTCGTGAACTAGATCGTCAGCTTGCGAGCATTATGAGAAGTTTGGCAAAAGACTTGGCAATCAAAGGCAAATTAAAAATGGCACTTACCCAACAGGATGTAATTCGCATACTGGGAAAACCAAGGTACAGTAATGAAATTTACAAAACGGCCAATATGCCGGGGGTTGCGGTTGGTTTAGCATGGACTTATGTGGGAGGCGATATTTTGTTTATTGAGGTGAGCGTAAGTGATGGAAAAGGGGATTTGCAGTTAACAGGTAATTTAGGTCAAGTAATGAAAGAGAGTGCAAGTACAGCCCTTACTTACCTGAACGCCAATGCCAAGAAAAATGGCATAGACCCAGAAGTATTTAGAAAGAAAAATATACACATCCATGTACCGGAAGGTGCTGTTCCCAAGGATGGTCCAAGTGCCGGCATTACCATGATGTCTGCACTGGCCTCAGCGTTTACAGGCAGAAAAGTGAAACCCTTTCTGGCCATGACGGGTGAAATAACCCTGAGAGGTCAGGTTTTACCTGTTGGAGGTATCAAAGAAAAAGTGTTGGCTGCCAAACGTGCTGGGCTAAAGGAGATTGTACTTTGTTACCAAAATGAAAAGGACGTATTAGAAATAAATCCTGAATTTATCAAGGGAATGAAGTTTCATTACGTAAAAACCATGCAGCAGGTACTTGAAATTGCCTTGGTGTGATTTTTTTTATACCCTTTGAACCATTTAACAACGAAGTTTGTTTATATATCAGAGAGCGTAAAAGCTCTTATGTTGGTTGTTTTAAGGGTTAAGGAATTTCCCCCATTTTCATGGGGGATTTTCATTTGTAGGACAGCTTGTTTAATTTTGATTATGTCTAAAAGGACAATTCTGGCATTTTTATTGATTTCGAGTGGTTTTGCAGCAAAAGCACAAACGCTTGGTGGAAATGCTATATACAGTTTTTTGAAATTGCCTTTCAGTGCCCAAGCTGCTGCCTTGGGAGGAAGAAATATCTCAAATTTTGGCGCTGATCTGAGTTTAATATCTGAAAATCCATCCTTACTCAAAAAAGAGCATCATGCTTCGTTTGCAAGCAGTTTTCAAAATATTGCGCCAACAGTAACGGGTCTTTATGGAGTGGGAGCCTTTCATCAAAAAAAAATCAACACTACTTTTTCCCTTGGGTTCACGCATATTTTGTATGGCGAAGA
>JBFYPP010000052.1:0-10752 GCA_041303255.1 Chitinophagia bacterium
TAATTTAATCCTGAGGTTGCTTCCTCTTGTACCCCTTGCACGTCCGCCGCCGCTGCGTTGACGCCCGCCGCCACCACCAAAAAAACTACCAAAAATATCTTCCCCAAAAATGTCGCCAAAATTGCTAAAAATATCATCCATGTTCATTCCCTGGGCACCACCAGCACCTCCCCTCCCATTTACACCAGCATGGCCAAACCTATCGTATTGTGCACGCTTTTCTTGATCACTCAATACTTCATAAGCTTCTGCAGCTTCTTTAAACTTTTCTTCCGATGCTTTGTCGCCAGGATTTCTATCCGGGTGAAACTGCATGGCCACTTTGCGGTATGCTTTTTTAATTTCATCAGCAGTGGATGATTTAACAACCCCCAGTATTTCGTAGTAATCTCTTTTAGCCATAGTCAATTTAGTTTTGGAGAAAGGTTATTTACCCACCACCACTTTTGCAAATCGAATGATTTTATCACTTAAGGTATATCCCTTTTCTACTTCGTCTACTACCTTTCCTTTCATGTTTTCATCCGGGACAGGAATTTCAGTAATGGCTTCATGAAAATCTGGATTAAATTCTTCTCCAATTGTTTTCATTTCTTTTACGCCTTTGGCATGCATGGTATTTCTCAATTTGGCAAAAACCAGTTGAATTCCCTGTTTAATCTGTGTAAGATCATCGCTCTTTTGCATCTGCTTTTCAGCCCTGTCACAATCGTCCATCACTTCCAACATCGATTGTAACACTTCTCTGCCGGCAGTTTGTATCAACTCCACCCTTTCTTTGGCATTTCTGCGCTTGGAATTATCGAAATCTGCATAAAGCCTGATGAACTTCTCCTTTTGTTCCTCCAGCTCTTTCCTCAAAAGATCGGTTTCTGAAAATATTTCTGTACTGTTTGCTTCTTGGTCCTCAATCGGTGAAGCCGGCTCTTCGTTATTCATCATTTCTTTTTCTTCCATGTTCATTGGTTTGCGTTTGTGTTGTTCAAATGGCTTGCCACACTTAAAAAACAAGCCAAATTGTCTGATTTTTTTCAGCAAAATGCAAATTTCAGTCATTTCCACGAAAGTTTACCTTTGCGCTATGAAGAAAGTAGTATTAAAGCGAAAGATCAGCACTCGAATAGCAAATGGCCACCCCTGGATATTCGCTAATGAAATCAATTTAATGGACGATGAATTGCTCCCTGGCGATATAGCAACAGTAGAGGCCTACGATGGCTCATTCATTGGAAAAGGATACGTGAACGCGATGTCTAGAATACCTGTGCGCCTGCTTACCCGGAAAAAAAGCGATGAAATTAATGCTGCTTTTTTTCTGCAAAAGATCAAAGAAGCTTGGGAATACCGTAAGAAAATAGGGTACACTGAAAATTGTCGACTTGTATTTGGAGAGGCTGATGGACTACCACAATTGATCATTGATAAATTCAATGATTATTTCGTGATACAAACTTTGGCTTTGGGTATCGACAAATGGAAAAACGACATCGTTGATGCATTAAATCAACTTTTTACCCCTAAAGGGATATTTGAAAGAAATGATGTGCCTGTTCGTGAACTTGAAGGCATGGAACAAAAAAAAGGGTTTTTAACCGCCCCATTTGATACAAAAATCCCCATTACTGAAAACGGACTAAAGTTTATAGTGGATGTAGAAAAGGGACAAAAAACAGGATACTTTCTAGATCAACAAGATAACCGAAGGGCTATAAAACATATTGTAAAAGATGCAGATGTATTAGGTGCATTTTGTTATACCGGAACATTTGAAATTCATGCAGCAGCCTATGGCGCAAAAAGTGTGCTGGGATTGGATATTTCTGAAAATGCTGTTGAACAGGCAAGAGAAAATGCCAAGCTAAATGACCTCGACAACATTAGTTTCAAAGCCATCAATGCTTTTGATGCATTGAAACAATGGAGCAAAGAAGAAAAACGATGGGATGTGGTAATGCTAGACCCACCATCGTTTACCAAAACAAGAGATAATGTTCAAAATGCCCTCAGTGGCTACAAGGAAATTAACCTTAGGGGAATGAAACTCCTCAAACCCGGTGGATTTTTAGTCACGTCTTCCTGCACCAATTTGGTCTCTCCAGATCTTTTTTACCAAACCATTGAAATGGCAGCCAAAGACACAAAAAGAACACTGAGACAGGTGGTTTACCAAGCACAATCACCAGACCATCCAATCATCAGGGGATTGGAAAATACGAACTACTTAAAATTTTTGATTGTGCAGGTACTCTAGTTATTTTTCAACCTGAAATTTTCCAGAGTCAATTACCTGACCATTTCGGTCTCGGAACTGGAAAATGTAAACCCCTCTATTGAACTCAGCAAGATCAATGTAGACATTGTTTCCGGGTTGATTGGTCTCCATTTGTTTCTTCCCTAAAAAATTATAAATAGTAAGGGTTGCCGGGAGTGGAGTAGCCTGTTTGTATTGAATTCGGACAAAAGACCTTGCTGGATTGGGATAGATGCTTGTTCTTTTTACATGATCACTCAACAACACCCTTTTCACCTGGGCAGAACCCACGAAAGCGAATAAGCAAAACAAAATGGTGAAGATTGATTTCATCATGATTACAAAATTAGCCTATTTAACCGAAAAAAGCCAACACCCATAAGGTGTGGCTTTTTCAGAAAAACTTATTTAAAACTAGTTTAAACCAGCAAGAACCTCTTTGATTGCCTCAAAATTGGGCAAGTCGCCTGCACTTTCCAAGACTTCAGCATATTGAACGGTACCTTCTTTGTCCACTACAAAAGCTGCTCTTTTAGCAACACCCTGCATATCCAAAACAAACTCATCATAAAAAGCACCATATGCTTTGGCTGTAGTTTTGTTAAAATCAGAAAGCAAAGGAAAGTTGTACTGCTGCTCTTCCTTAAATTTCCCCAATGCAAAAAGAGAGTCCACAGAAATACCAACTACATCAGCATTTAAGCTCGTGTAGGCAGTAAGGTTGTCTCTTACAGAACAAAGCTCGGTAGTACAAACGCCTGTAAATGCCAATGGGAAAAATAAAATAACAAGGTTTTTACCTTTGTAATCGGATAACGCAACCTTATTTTTTTCGGAATTAAAGAGTGAAAAATCAGGAGCTGGTTGACCTTTTTGAATGGACATATAGATAGTTTTATATTGTTAAACTCAAATTTACAGAACAATCCATTAAATGAAATGTTCAATCCAGCATTTTATTATTGCTTCTTCACCAGCTTGAGGTTATATATTCCATTTACAGTCACTGCTCGAGCTTCAACAAGGGTTGCAGATGACTTAGATATAAACCAAGTGTTATTGAAACGCTCCAAACTTGAGCTTGGATTGATAAAGTTGGTTTGGATGCTTAAGGCATTGATGTCCTCTTTCCAGTCTCCTTCTATGGTCGATGTAGCTTTCAATGCAAGTACAGTACCATTTTTATTAAATTCAAACTTATACTGGCTGTACTCGGATGTAACATCAGTGCCGGAAACTGAAAAATTTTCTACCAGCCATCGATCATTTGTAATAATCTGAGTGAGTACTGCCTTTTGAATAAATTGTTCTGCTTTCTCGCAGGAAATGAATAAGCACGACAGCATAAATACTGCCAAAATTGGAGTAGCCTTGAATTTCATATTGTTCGGATTAGGGTTTACTTGACTATTTCGCTCCAACCCTTATAGCTACCACCGTTTTTTTGAGCCAAAATGAATAATGAAACAATTCGCCTCTCGATCCAGCTAAAATCAGGGTCTTCTTTTCTCCTCAGGACCAACACAAAATTTCCTTTGGATTTGTCAGGTAAAGCGGGCATCTCTACAATTTTGAAACCTGTATTTTCAGGTGCCGATAAAAACTTCGTTCTGTTATCGACATTTTCAAACTCAAAATAGTGTTCTACTTCAACATTTCTCAATACAGTTCCTTCGCCAACCCCCATCAATTCTAATTTCTTTCTGCTCTCTATCTTTAACAGATCAAGGGTTGAAGGATACAAAACGGTAAAATAATTCTCCCATTTTTCGTCGCGCTTGGCCTGACAAAGCCATTCACCTTCATTTAACGAAAAAAGGGACTGATTTATTGCTTTTTGATAGCCTAATGTATCGGGTGAATAAAAATAAAATTCCCTTATCCCCCTTTGGGTAAACCTTCCAACAAACATTGCGCCTACTTGCCTTGCAAGTAGCTCCACCAAACGAGATTCCAATTTATCCAACTCCTTCATTTCTTCAATACCAGGTAAGCCATTGGTGTTTGGTGCTCTTAATTTAAGTCTGAGGATAACTACAAAAGGATTTTCTTTGATGGGTGCCACCTGCCCAAGTGCTAAATCTACATTTACAGAAATGGGTTTGCCCCCCACTGATGTAACATAGTTCTCCCAGTCGTGTATAATTTTCTGCGAATGGCCAAGAAAAGGGGCAAATCCAAGTAGAAGAAATAAAATTGTCTTGTTCAACAACTGTAATTAAGAAAGTAAAGTAATTTCAATTCCTACAAACGAGAAAATTAATGGTGCAAGTAAAAGACATAATTAACTTTTTAGAAACATTAGCTCCGTTGCATTTACAAGAATCCTACGACAATTCCGGTTGGGTTGTGGGGGATCCTGAGCAAGTCTGTAATGGCGTGTTAACCGCGCTGGACCTGACTCCTGATGTTATACAGGAAGCCATTGAAAAAAACCTTAACCTCATTGTGGTTCACCATCCCCCCATTTTTAAGGGCCTGAAACAAATACTGCCATCGAACCCCATTTCAAGGATGCTGACAAAAGCCATCAAATCTGATTTGTGTGTTTATGCCATTCATACCAACCTAGACAATGTACTTTGGGGTGTGAATGGTGAAATTGCCAATAGAATGGGCCTTGAAAATACCAGAGTATTGTCGCCGCTCTCAGACACCCACCAAAAACTGGTCACTTTTGTACCACGAGCACAAGCTGAAATGGTCCGTGAAAGCCTATTTCAAGCAGGCGCAGGCGCCATTGGCAATTACCGGGAATGCAGTTTCAATACTTCCGGAATGGGTACTTTCAAAGCTTTAGAAAACGCCAATCCATTTGTTGGCGAAAAATACCAACAGCACAAAGAGGAGGAAATAAGAATTGAGGTGATTTTACCAAAACAGCTCCAAACGCACATCCTCTCGGCGCTACGCAATAGTCACCCTTACGAAACGGTGGCTTATGATATTTTTCCGTTAAACAACAAGTTTGATGAGCTTGGTGCAGGCGCAATTGGAGAATTTCCGTCACCAATTGACGAAAAAGACCTTCTATTGTTGCTGAAAACCACCTTCAAAACCGGAGTAATTAAACACTCCCCAAGCACAGGCAAAAAGATAAAAACGGTGGCTTTGTGTGGAGGATCTGGAAAATCATTGATAATCAATGCATTAAGAAATAAGGTGGACGCCTATATTACGGCTGATCTTGGGTACCACGATTTCTTTGAGCCTGATGGGAAAATGCTTTTGGCCGATATTGGACATTTTGAGAGTGAACAATACACTTCTGAACTACTAGAGAAGGCAATAAAAGAAAAATTCCCTACCTTTGCCGTCCAAAAAACAGGTAGAAATACCAATCCAGTCAACTATTTTTTATAACTCATTTATGGCTACTGCAAAAGAATATTCAGTCGAGGAAAAATTGGCCGCGTTACTCAACCTTCAAAAAGTAGAGAGCAAATTGGATACAATTGCTATCCTGAAAGGTGAGCTTCCAATTGAAGTACGTGATTTAGAAGACGAGATCGAGGGTCTTCATTCCAGAGAGACAAGAATGGAGGAGGAAGTGAATGGAATCAATGAATTCATTGAGCAAAAAAAGGAAAGCATCGTTCAGTCACAAGAGCTAATCAAGAAATATGAAAAGCAAAGTGACAACGTAAAAAACAACCGTGAGTTTGAAGCCATCAACAAGGAATTGGAAATGCAAACCCTTGAAGTTAAATTGGCTGAAAGACACATGAAAGATGCCAATGAAGAAATTGGTGATAAAGCAAGGGCACTAGAAGTGGTAAAGAAAAACATTGCCAATAAAGAGGCCAACCTCAAGGTTAAGAAATCTGAGTTGGATAAAATCATTGCTGAAACAGAAAAAGAAGAAAAAGAATACGCTGCTCTTTCTCAAAAAGCACGTGCATCTGTTGATTCACGCTTGTTGACTTCATTTGATAGAATTAGAAAAAATTTCCGTAACGGTCTGGCTGTAGTTCCAGTAGTACGTGATGCATGCGGAGGTTGCTTTAATGCAATTCCACCTCAACGCCAGAGCGAAATTCGCCAGCACAAAAAAATCATCGTATGTGAAAACTGTGGTAGAATTTTGGTAGAGGAAGAACCAAATACAGAAAAGTAAATTCAACTTACCTATTTCAAAGCGATTCAGAAACCTGAATCGCTTTTCTTTTTTAGGGCAACGCCCCGAATTTCTTCTAGGTCACTGATGCATGACAATTCATTTTGTTTTGCTATACCGATTGTAAAATCACAGAACAACTGCATGTCTTGTTTAACCAAGTTGCAGTTGTACTTTTTGAGCACACGCATTACGTCATTGGAAACAGTATAATCAAACTGCAATTCGAAAATAGTTTCAATCGGTTTTTTAATGGTCGGTGTTAACTGCAGAGACATCGATGCCGTGCTCTTGTATGCGTTAATCAAGCCAGGTACTCCCAAAAGAGTGCCACCAAAATACCTCACAACAACAACCAGCACGTTGGTTAAGCCCTTGCTGTCAATTTGTCCCAGTATAGGCCTCCCTGCCGTCCCAGATGGCTCTCCGGCATCTGCAACCCGGTAGGTACTGCCATCTGTACCAAAACGATAGGCAAAACAATAGTGTGATGCCTTGGGATGCAACCGCTTTACCTCCGCAAGTGCAAGTTTGAATGCAGCAACATCGTTGACTGGATAAGCCATACCAATAAACTTACTACCCCGATCTGAAAATTCAGCAACTGATGGCTTTTCTATGGTATGGTAAAAATTCTGATCCTCCATGGTATATCAACTAAGCAAGCAAAGGTAATTGATTTACTTTTGGGCCATGTTAATGAAAGAAGCCTATCATGTTCTTCAATCGGACTTATCCTCCTTGTATGATAACCGAGAGGCAGCCAACATTGCAGATTGGGTGATGGAAGAAGTTACGAAATGGACAAAATCTCAGCGAATCATCCACCATAACCAGCCTTTGACTGATGAACAAGTTGATGTACTACTCCAGTTCAAAAATGAGCTGCAACAAGGCCGCCCTATTCAATACGTTCTCGGTTATTCTTGGTTTAGGGGGCTTCAACTTAAAGTCAATGAACAAGTTTTAATACCTAGACCAGAAACAGAAGAACTGGTAGAAGCAATAAAAAATTATTACACCCAAAATAAGCATGTGGGTGATAGCAAGTTAAAAGCAATGGACATTGGCACAGGAAGCGGTTGCATCGCGATAGCCTTGCAACATGAAATTCCTGATTGGGAAGTATGGGCCATTGATACCAGTGACTCAGCACTCTCGATTGCTACAGAAAATGCAAAACAGCTTAATCAAGAAATACAGTTCAAGCAAGCCGACATACTCACTGAATTGAAAATCGATCACCTTCCATTCTTTGATGTAATTGTGAGTAACCCGCCCTACATTCCAATTGAAAATAAAGAAGAAATGACCAAACAGGTCTTAGACCACGAACCACATCTTGCTTTATTTATTTCAAACAAAGACCCCTTACAATTTTACAAAGCGATTGTAAAATTTAGTGAATTTCATCTTCGAAGAGGTGGAACCCTTTGGTTTGAAACCCATATGGATTATGCCAATGATGTAGCAACCCTTTTAAAAGAAAACGATTACGAAAATGTGCTTGTGCTAAAAGATTTTCAAGGAAAAGATAGAATTGTTACTGCGAAAAAAACCGGCGATTCTTTATAATTTATTGTTTTTCAACAGACAGAACCGTACGGGCCCCCAATTCTTTCGCCACACGCATTACGGCAACTACTTCATCAATAGCTACTGTTTTGTCTGCATTGATCACAATGGTTGGCACTTCAGTTTTCTCTTTAGAAATAATTGGTGTTAGTACACTCTTCAATGAATCAATACTTACTGCTGTAGTGCCTACATAAAACTGTTTGTTCGCATCAATGGAAACTACAACATTCTGCTTGGCCTTGGTGTCTCCGTCAGATTTGGGCTGAGACAATTTAATTACATTGGGGTTTGCTAAAGTAGATACAATCAAAAAGAACATCAATAGGATAAATAAAATATCGTTCAACGCCTCTGTAAAGACCTCCGTTTCTCCCCTATGTGCCTTTCTAATCTGCATGCATTTTATTTTGTAGGCTCCTGGATGATGTCAAGAAAATCTGCTGCAGCAACTTCCATTTTATTGGCTGTTTTATCAATTTGTGTGTGTAAAAAACTATAGCCCAGAAAAGAGAGTAATCCTATAACCAAGCCGGTTATTGATGTAACCAATTTTACATATAATCCACCAGCAATGGTATTCAATACAAATTCACCCGTGGTATTGATATCGAAAAACAATTGCATCAATCCAGCCAAGGTTCCTACAAATCCAAAAATGGGTGCAGCCCTTGAAATTACACTCAACACACTGAGGTTACGCTCAAGATTATACATCTCTAAACGTGCCACATTTTCCATGCTGCGTTCAACTGCATCCATTGGTTTTCCGATGCGCTGAATCCCTTTATCAATTATTCGAGCAACAGGATTATCTGTGTTTTTTGTCATGGCCCTGGCCGCCAACACATTGCCATTCAAAATATGATCACGTATGATGCGCATGAAATTGTCATCAATTTTTGCTGCTTTTTTGATGGCAATGTATCTTTCAAAGAAAAAGAAAACAGCCAGCATCAGCAGCAGACCAAGCGGTATCATCAATGCACCACCCGATTGCAAAATATCCCACAACTGCATTTGTTTTGATACCTGTGTAACAGCTGTTTGCTGAAGTTCGGTGCTTGGTGTGATTTGCAAAAAATGAATGGACATAATTTTTATTTTGTGCTAAAAGTTAAAACAGCAACTACCAAAATCGAATATGAAGATGCAACTTTATTTACTAAAGAGTTGATAAAGTTATAATCCAGCTGCTGCTTCCCAATTTTGTAATATGCGCACCACAACTGCTACTGATTTCTCCATGTCTTGTACTGAAACAAATTCATGCTTAGAATGCAGTGCCATTTCTCCAGTAAATAGATTGGGACATGGCAACCCCATAAACGACAACCTAGATCCATCAGTACCGCCACGCACAGGATTCGATATCGGCTTAATGCCCTCTTGCTCAATTGCTGAAATCGCATGACCCAATACTTGGGGATAATCTTTTAGAACTTCTCCCATGTTCCTGTATTGTTCGGTAACCTTGAACTCATAGCTTGCTTTAGGGTTAGCTTCAATAATCTTATCTAGAATTGATTTCAATACTTGCTGGTGCCCTTCAAGCTTACTCGTTACAAAATCCCTTATTATAAATTTAACAGAAGCCATTTCAGCTCCCCCCTTTATATCCGTTGGGTGAACAAATCCTTCAACTCCAGCTGTAACTTCAGGAGCAAGTCTGTCTTTGGGCAATGCAGCAATTAAATCGCCCACCAACTTGATGGCATTCACCATTTTCCCTTTAGCGCTTCCTGGATGCGCTATCACACCATGAATAATTATTTCAACACCATTGGCTGAAAAAGTTTCGTGCTCAAATGACCCGCATTCACTCCCATCTAATGTATAGCCAAAAGCAGCCCCTAGTTTTTTGATATCCACATGCTCTACCCCTCTTCCCACTTCTTCATCTGGTGTAAAAAGAATTTTGACATCCCCATGAAGAATTGAAACCTCCTCGATCAACTTTTTTGCTACCTCCATGATAATTGCAACACCCGCTTTGTCGTCTGCCCCCAACAAGGTTAAACCACTTGCAGTAACAATATCCTCACCCATCTTTTCCAGCAAGTATGGGTGCTCTTTGGTAGTGATAATTTGCGTTGGATCATCGGGCAGAACCAAATCTTGGCCCTGGTAATTGAGATGCACAATGGGCTTAACGTTGAAGCCTGAACAATCGGGAGCGGTATCCATGTGGGAACACAGACAAATAACAGGAACCTTTTTATCTGTATTGGCCGGGATGGTGGCATACACATAGCCCCATTCATCCATGTGCGCATCAACCAATCCCATTTCCTGCAATTCCTTTGCAAGAAGCCTTCCCAGATTTTTTTGTTTGTCTGTGGAAGGAAAGCTTGCGCTTTCAGGATCGCTCTGAGTATCTATTTGCACATACCTTACAAATCTTTCAACAATTGATTTCACTGATTTGATTTTTTATTCTTCTAAAATCGATACCCTCTTAAAAAGTCTTCAACCAACATTTTTTTCTTGCCTTCCAGCTGCAATTCCTTTATGTTAATCCAGCCATCGTTTGCTGCAAATCGCAAATAAGATTTACCATCAGAATCAAAATTACCGGCAGCCACAGATTTTGTTTCAACAGAATAAGTTGCCTTAATTATTTTACACATCTTGTCGTTTAAATAAGTGAAGGCACCAGGGTAAGGTGACAAACCCCTAATTAAATTAAAAATTTGATTGGCATTGAGCTGCCAATTAATCTGGCAAGTAGCGGTATGGATTTTAGGTGCTATTGGTAATTCTTCTGTCGAATGTTGAATGATTTCCAACTGGGGGATAGGCTTTAGTT
>JBFYPP010000053.1:0-10691 GCA_041303255.1 Chitinophagia bacterium
GCATTTCTTGAAGCCACTCCATTTTAAAGGATTGTCGCTCGTCTCCTGAAGTGCCTGAAGGGAAATAAGCATTGATTAACAACAGCTTGCCAAAATGCAATTGAATTACCCTTCCTTCATCATCGCTTTGTGTATGGCCATTTCCAAGTTCTACTTTGTCTGGAATTATCTTTGTGAACACAGCAACTCCGCTGTATCCTTTTTTACTCGTTGAACTGAACCAATAATCATGGTAGCCCAATGCATTTATTTCAGTTACATCAACATCTTCTTTGGTTGCTTTTGTTTCTTGCAGACAAATTATATCTGCCGGATCAGTTTTAAGCCAGTCAATAAATCCTTTTTTGATGGCTGCTCGAATGCCGTTAACATTGTAGGAGATGATCCGCATGGAAATTTTATTAATCAGTTTATTGAAAATAATACCGCCTTAATGTATTAGGCTATCAAACTGAGCACTTAGTCTAGAACTGGCCTTAACCATTTTTCTGCATCCGACTTGCTCATTGATTTCCTTTCTGCATAATCCACCAACTGGTCACTGGTAATTTTTCCTATTCCAAAATATTTCGATTCCGGATGGGAGAAATACCAACCGCAGACAGATGATGCAGGGTACATGGCAAGTGACTCTGTAAGTTCTATCCCAATTTCTTCGCTTACATTGAGTAGCTTGAAAAGTTTGTATTTTTCGGTATGATCAGGACATGCTGGATATCCGGGTGCAGGGCGAATACCTGAATATGTTTCTTTGATCAATTCTTCATTAGAAAGTGTTTCATCTGCTGCATAACCCCAATACTTGCATCTTACTTCGTGATGCAAGTATTCTGCCAATGCTTCTGCCAGTCGATCTGCTAAGGCCTGAAGCATAATTTTACTGTAATCGTCGTATTCTTGCTCAAATCGTTTGATGTGCTCTTCAATGCCTTTGATGGTTACTGCAAACGCACCAATATGATCTTGTTGATTGCAGTTGGATGGTGCTATGAAATCTGCCAAAGACAAATTGGGTTGTCCTGCTGCTTTTTTCATTTGTTGCCTCAAGAACTGCAAAGAGATTTCCGTATGTTGTTTTTCGTCAATAACATGTACATCATCTTTGTCATTGCTATTTGCTGGCCAAAACCCGAAAACAGCTTTAGGTGTCAACCATTTTTCTTCTACCATCTTTTTCAGCATGGCTTTGGCATCTTCATAAAGCTTGGTAGCTTCTTTTCCAATCACCTCATCCTGAAGCAGCCCAGGGAACTTGCCATGCATCTCCCAAGCAATAAAGAAAGGAGTCCAGTCAATATAATTGATCAGCGTGCTTAGTTCAATATTGATTAATTGCTGATGGCCAGTAAATGTAGGTGCTTTAAATTGAGTATTTCCCCAATCAATTTTAAACTTATTCTTAACCGCATCCGAGTAGGGCAATAATTCTTTGCTGTTCTTTTTGTTTGCAAACTCCTCACGTAGCCTAGCATATTCTACATTGGTATTTTCCAGTAATTCTTTTTTGTTTTTGTTGAGAAGCGAACCAGCAACAGAAACACTTCTTGATGCATCCAATACATGAATTACCCCATTGTTGTATTGCTCAGCAATTTTCAATGCAGTATGCATCCTTGATGTAGTTGCTCCACCAATCAACAAAGGTTGTTTCATTCCTCTTCTTTTCATTTCTGAGGCAACATGTACCATCTCATCCAGCGAAGGAGTAATCAATCCGCTTAGACCAATGATGTCTGCTCCACATTTTTCGGCCTCATTCAGGATTTTATCCGCAGAAACCATCACCCCCATATCAATAATCTCATATCCATTGCAGCCCAATACAACGCCCACAATGTTTTTTCCAATATCATGAACATCTCCTTTTACCGTGGCCAATAAAATTTTACCAGCTGAGGAAGCATTTTGTTTTTCTTCCTCAATAAAAGGGGTAAGCACAGCCACACTTTTTTTCATTACCCTTGCACTTTTTACCACCTGTGGTAAAAACATTTTACCTACACCAAACAGGTCGCCTACTACGTTCATGCCGTCCATCAAGGGACCTTCAATTACATCAAGTGGTTTGGGATATTTTTGTCTGGCTTCTTCCGTATCTAATTCTATATATTCTGTAATGCCGTTAATAAGGGCATGTTTCAGTCTTTCTTCTACTGAGGATAGTCGCCATTCTTCTGATCTTTCTTTGGTACCCTGGCCTTTATCTCTCACTGTGTCTGCAAAAGTAATGAGCTTTTCAGTAGCCTCATTGTTCTCGTTGTTTCTGTTGAGGATCACATCTTCACAAAGTTCTCTTAACAGGGCATCAATTTCATCATATATCACCATCTGCCCTGCATTTACAATACCCATATCCATACCGGCTTTAATGGCATGGTAAAGAAAAACAGAATGCATGGCTTCTCTCACATGTTCATTTCCTCTAAATGAAAACGAGAGGTTACTAACTCCTCCTGATATCTTGACTAAAGGAAGTTTTTCTTTTAAGGTCCTTGTGGCCTCTATAAAGTCTACACCATAGTTATTGTGTTCTTCAAGTCCGGTGGCTACAGCAAAAATATTTAAATCGAATATAATGTCTTGTGGAGGAAAGCCAACTTGTTTGGTAAGTATATCGAAAGCACGTAGTCCTATGTTTACTTTTCTTTCATAGGTGTCGGCTTGTCCTTGCTCATCAAATGCCATAACAATTACAGCAGCCCCAAAACTCCTACAGAGGATGGCTTGCTCAATAAATTTCTCCTCTCCTTCTTTTAATGAGATGGAATTGACAATGCATTTTCCTTGCACACATTTTAAACCAGCTTCAATAATCGAAAACTTGGATGAGTCGATCATGATGGGAATCTTGGCAATGTCTGGTTCACTTTGCAGCATATTTAGAAACTTCACCATTTCCAACTCTCCATCCAGCAAGGCGTCATCCATATTCACGTCTAGCACCTGTGCACCATTTTCTACCTGCTGCCTAGCAACAGTCAATGCCTCCTCGTATTTTTCGTCCTTAATGAGTCTTGCAAATTTCTTTGATCCAGTAACGTTTGTCCTTTCACCTACGTTAACAAAATTGGTTTCTGGTCTTATAACCAAAGGTTCTAATCCAGCTAACCGCATGTAAGGCTTAATATGTATGTTACTGCTCATGTTTATTGCTCATTTGTTTCCAAGCTGGTTTCAACAACGGGGAGCGATCTTGGTTTAATTTTCTTCACTTGAGTGGCGATATGCCTGATGTGGTCTGGTGTTGTTCCACAACATCCGCCCACTATATTTACAAATCCATTTCTTGCCCATTCTTCAATGAAATGTGCTGTTTCGTGTGGTTCTTCATCGTATTCACCCATTGCATTGGGTAAGCCCGCATTGGGATAAGCGGAAGTATAGCAGGTGGCAATCTGTGAAAGCTCTTCAATATGCGCCCTCATTTGATCAGCACCCAATGCGCAGTTTAGGCCTATACTTATTGGGTTTGCATGTTCTATGCTGGTGTAAAACGCTTCCAATGTTTGTCCGCTTAACGTTCTTCCGGAAGCATCTGTAATGGTTCCGCTAATCATCAAGGGCAGTTCCACCTTTTTGCTGTCTCTGAAGTATTTCTTGATGGCATAAATGGCTGCTTTTGCATTGAGTGTATCAAAGATGGTCTCAACCAACAATAGATCTACACCGCCCTCTACCAATGCTTTTACTTGCTCATAATAGGCATCCGTTACTTCATCAAAACTGATGCCCCTAAACCCTGGATTGTTTACGTCGGGGGATAACGACAATGTTTTGTTCATTGGCCCTATCGCGCCTGCCACAAATGGTCCGGGTTCTGAAGCTTGTTCTGGATGTCTTTTTTTGAATTCATTCACCGCACCTTTTGCGCATTTTGCTGCTGCGGTATTGATTTCGAAGGCCAGCTCACTCATGTTGTAATCGGCCATCGATACAGCTTGGGCATTGAACGTGTTGGTCTCAATGATGTCTGCACCTGCTTCCAGGTATTGCAAATGAATGTCTTGTATAATTTGTGGTTGCGTGATGCTGAGGAGGTCGTTGTTCCCCTTAAGGTCACTCTCCCAATCCTTGAATCGTTCTCCTCTATAATCTGCTTCTTGTAGTTTATGTCTTTGTATCATGGTGCCCATAGCACCATCAATTACCAAGATCCTGTTCTTGAGTAAAGTTGCAATGTCTTTCATATTGTACTTAAGTGATGCAAAGATAATACAAATAGGCTGTTAGGCAAGTCTTATACAAGGTATTCACGCTTTGTTTTCAATATATTTGCAGTACAATGAACCTCTCCTCTCACCTACTTGAAGCTGCTGTAAAAGAGTTCAGCAAATTGCCTGGTATTGGTAAAAAAACTGCACTTAGGTTGGTCCTGCATTTGTTAAAGCAAGAACAAACTGAAGTTTCAAATTTCAGCGATACCATTTCCAGGATGCGTAAAGAAATCAAGTTCTGTAAAAACTGCTTTAATATATCAGATCAAGAGCAATGCACAATCTGTACTCAACCCTCTCGTAAACGGGGGATAGTCTGTGTTGTTGAGAGCATTAGGGATGTAATTGCCATTGAATCTACTGAACAATACAATGGCTTGTACCATGTTTTAAATGGGGTCATTTCGCCATTAGATGGTATTGGCCCTGATCAACTTACCATAGAATCGCTAACGAGTCGTGTAGTGGAAGAAGACATTAAAGAAGTGGTCTTTGCATTGAGCCCAACCATACAAGGCGATACAACCATTTATTATATTAGAAAAAAACTCAATAAGCCTGATCTGCGTTTTACCACTATCGCGAGGGGCATCTCTTTTGGAGGTGAATTAGAATATGCAGATGAAATGACTTTAGCAAAAAGTATCCGAAATCGGTTACCGGTTGATAGTTACATACAATAACTACTGTTCGTTTATTTTATTGAGATCGATGGTAATTTCATTGTCCCAATTCCCCCGAATACTGATTGGCTTTTTTCTTGCGGTCACTTTTTCTGGTTGCAATTTTTTCCAATAATCCCCGGTATCCCACTTGCCATTGTTGTTTACATCAAATAAAATTTTCACTTCGTAATCTCCTGGTTCAAACAGCTTGATTCTATAACGGGATTTGTTCAGTGCTTGCGTGAGAAAAGGTTTGGCATTTTTAGTGAGGAAGATAATGGGGTGGATAGTAGTATCCATGTTTTCGATTTTTAAATCGATACTTCCATAATCGGTTTCTTTTTTTGCATTGAACTCCAGTGTATCTGTCTTTATTATGCTGTTTCCCATTGTATCGGATGCAAAATCTTTTTCAACAATAAGGTTGTATCTGGCCCCTTCCTTCCATGGATGCGTTATCGTAATTTGTTTGTCGGTGCTGTCTTTTTCAATTTTATAGTTGTCGATAGTTTGAAACTTAAGATCCGTTAAGCGTATTTTAGAAGTATCGTATGTTTTTAATGGATGTTCAGATTTAAAGATGAGGTCAGACAACAGATCTTGTCTGCCCGATTCTAAATTATTTGCAAAGCGAAGTCGCTTGTCCTCTGTTTTTTTTGCTGCTTGTTTCACAGCTGGTTTTTTAACCACTGGAGTATCGTTTCTCAAGGCTTCAAAAGCATAAAGTAATGCGGCGGTATCAACCCCAACAGTGATACTTTGATTTAAGAACGCAATGAGTTCACTGGGTTGATCGTATTTTTTATCTCCATTTTGGTCTTTGATTGCAAATAGGTTGTAAGCACCCGGCTTTATGTTTCTAAAAAGAAAACTTCCATCTCCTTTCAGTCTTGCAAAATACCGGGGCTTTAGTTTTGCTACAGCTGAGTCGTCTAAATTATTGTGCAACACTGCTACCATGGCACTGTCTATTAAGCCCGTCTCTGCAACAATTACTTTTCCGGTTAAATATGCCGAGTCTATATAATCTCCTGTTGAAAACGCGTAATTGAAGTTTTTCAAAATATTATTTTCATTAATATCTTTGATGGCTTCTCCAAAGTCAATAGAGTAGGTGGTATTGGGTTCTAGTGTATCTTTTAATTTGATGGTAATGGTCCTTAGTTTCCCTTCTGAAGTCGGGTTCGTTTTAGGCACAGGAGAATAGGTGAGTTTTTCAAAAGGATTTTCTAAAGTGATGTACTCATCAAAATACAAAACAATCTTGTCTGATTTGAAATTCTTTGCATTCACTTCAGGGATAGCCATTACCAATTTCGGAGGCAATGAATCTCTTGGTCCACCTGTTGGCGCCACTTGTTGTCCGCAGGAACTCAAAAAAACAGCAAATAATAGGATGTAACCAAATCTGTTCATTGCTGCAAAGTTAATTGATTCCTTTTCAGTTCTATACATCTCAAAGCTAATTCAGTTCTTCTTCTTCTGTTTCTTGTATTTCCAGTTTGTTCGTTTTCACAAAATTGCACCAATGGCAATCTTCCTCACCGCAACCTTTGTAAAATTCCCTTGATTGAATTTTCTCCCAAACTTCAACAACCTGTACTCTTAGTTGGTCTGTATCCTCTCTTGTGATTTCTATTTTTTGTGATTTGATTTCTTTTTTTGCGTTGGGTTCAATAAAATCAAACTCTGTACTCATCACTTGGTACTTGCCCTGCTCATGGTTATCAATCAACAATTTATAAAACACAGCCTGCCTCCAATAATCACCTCCATACGGAGGATCAAGTGTGGGGTTCTTGAGTTTTTTAATGGCATTGTCTGGGTTTCCTGTTTTATAATCTACCACATTTACATGGGTTCCTTCAAATTCCATTTTGTCTATTTTGCCCTTCAATGGAACGCCATTCACAATTACATTTCTGATGTTTCTTTCAACGGACACCACTTTATTGAAACCATTGATTTTTTTGCTGTAATACTGTTCCAGTACCTCTTTGCCATATTCCATTCTCCTTTCAAACTCTTCTTTGGTGAAGCTTTCGCGGTGCCTGTACATATACCCAATAAAATCGTCTGCAACCACCTCTTTTTTGGGAAATTCTTTATTGGGATGGTCTTTCATTCTGTTGAACATCATTTCCAATGCATGGTGGATGGCAGAGCCAAATTCCAGTGTTTCGTTTTTGGGTGAAGGTATTCGTATGAGGTTGCGGTAGTAAAATTCAAGTGGACAATTCAAGTAATTGTTTAACGCAGTTACGTTCATGGTAAACTTATCCAACGCTTTGTCTATGATGTCTGACTCCATTTTTTCAATCACAGGTGCATGGGTTGAAAGTAACCTCACCAAATTGAAACTTCCAATTTCCTCATCACTCAATATTACTTTTTCTTCATCCAGGTCATGCTTTGATCTAAGCTCTTCTATGAACATACTGGGCTCCATTTCTTTTCCATCCTCTTTGAATCTGGCAAAGGAAATGGTTAGGAATTTTTCTGCTCTGGTTAATGCCACATAGAACAACCTTCTGAGCTCTTCGTGTTTGTCTACTACCGCATTTGAAGCAAAAAGGGTATCAGGCAGACTGAATCCACGGTTGATGGCACGCTTACTTTCCCAAAAGGAAGCATTGCAGCCTGCAAAGAAAACATGTTCATATTCTAGTCCTTTTGATCCGTGGGCAGTTAAAAGATTTACGCCTTTTTCACTTCCACCTACCTGCACAATTGGAAGATCGATGTCTTCGTTTTTCATCATCTTAATCACCTTGATGAATTTTTTCAGATCGAGCGTATGGTCTTTTTTTGTCTCGTTTTTTAAGAAATCAAAAAAGGAGGTCAATACCTGTAATTGCCAATGGTGGTCAGCTGAACGCATAATCACGCCCAACAGTCCAGTATCCCTGATTGTCTTTTCTAGCAACTGTTGCAGCGTGATGTTGTTGATGGATCCAATGAGGGATTCAATTAACCTACCCGTTTGTACCAGCTCATCTGAAATGTTTTTTTCAAAAAGACTGGCGGCGACGGTATTTGTTTTTTCGTCTATGAGTATCCTGAACCCCGTTCCTTCTTTTTTATAATTTCTTTGGTTGTTTTCAATGCAAAGTTTTGCAATTTCTAAGGGTTGAATTCCGAACCAATCGTAATGCAAGATCTCAAACAACATCTCATCTCCACTAAAGGGCATATCCATTTCAGCATCGAGGTACTCAAAAAATAAAATAATTTTTTTAATTAACGGCAGCGATAAAAGATCAAGGTTTCTTTTGCTGAAATAGTTGATGTTTTTACATTGCAGAAATTCTGCAATTTCTTCACCATATTTGTTTTCTTTATAAATGACTGCTATTCTTTTTGGATCTGTACCGTTCTGTACAAGCGCTTCAATAGCTGCGGTGATACCAATCATTTCTTCTCTTGGCGTTTGGAAAGCCTTAATAAGAGGGTAGTGCTTCTGCGATTGTAACTCAGGTTTACCTGCAGTTAATATTTTTGAAAGACCTTCGATGTGTTTGATCAATCTTTCTTGGTTACTGTCTATAAGCGATTTGGATAAGTCCAGTATGGGTTGTGTTGATCTGTAGTTTTCAGTCAACATGATGGTTTTGATGTTCGGATATTTCTGCAAAAATCGGAGCATATTGTCAACGCTCGCTCCCTGAAACCGAAAAATGGATTGATCGTCGTCACCCACCACAAAAAGATTGGGTTCATCCCAATAGTTTACAAGCAACTCTACCAATTTATTCTGTGTGCCACTGGTATCTTGATACTCATCCACCAATACGTATTGAAATTGTTCTTGGTAGTGCGCAAGTAGTTCTCTTGTTTCTTCAAACGCTGCAATCACCCAATTGATCATGTCGTCGAAATCGTATCTTTTTCGATCGATCATTTTCTTTTGGTACTTCTCAAATTCATAGACGGCCGCTTCCAACTTGGCCATCTTTATTTTTTCTTCATTTATTTTATCCTCTTTGAGATCTCCAGCATTGAATTGTTTGTATTTTCTTGTGTACTTAAATTCTTCTCTGTTGGTTATGCTTTCCAGATAGTCTTCAATACCCGTTTTGATTTGCTGTGGCGTCCATCCTTCTCTTTTCATGGTACTGAAAAAATGAAGCAGGTTTTTCGATTCGTAGTAAACGTCGCCTCGGTATCTTTTGAGTGGGTTGCCTTTTTTAAATTGATCGATCAACTCACGCACAATGGCAATCGACTCCAATTCTGATATGGGGTCCATTGTGTTTTTTTCAAAATGGGAGAGGTTGTCTTGTATCACCTGGTTGCAGAAGGAGTGGTACGTGTGGATGTTTACTTTATAGGCATCCGGACCAATCATTTTAATCAGACGCTTGCGCATCGCAATCGCTCCAGAATCGGTATAGGTCATGCACAAAATATTTTCAGGCTTGGTATCTGTAGCCAATAATATTTTACCAATTCTAATTGCAAGAATTTGGGTTTTTCCAGTACCTGGTCCGGCTATTACCATCACAGGCCCTTCCGTAGTATCAACTGCTTCACGTTGTGCGGCATTGAGCAAGGCGTATTCTTTTTCAAAGGTGTTTTCCATGATTTTTTGGACAAGGTTGTGCGACAAATTTAGTGATACAAATTAGAACAACTCCGGCTAAATAGATGTTAATAAAGTGTATGGCAGTTTATAAATTACAAAAGACACAATTCATTCCTGTTGGTTTGGATGAGGCATGGGATTTTTTTTCTCACCCGAAGAATTTAGCGGTAATGACCCCCGACTATCTCAACTTGAAGTTCACCAATGAATTGTATGGAGATGAAATGTACCAGGGGCAGGTAATGACCTATAATGTGAAACCGGTTTTAGGTATTCCCATGTTTTGGATGACTGAAATCACCCACGTGGAACCAAAAAAATTCTTTGTAGATGAACAACGTTTCGGTCCCTATGCCCTTTGGCACCACCAGCATCATTTTAAGGAAGTGGCAGGTGGAGTGGAAATGACCGACTTAATCCATTATAAAGCACCTATGGGTTTTCTTGGAGATATCGCAGTTGCCTTGTTCATCAAAAAACAACTGGAAGGCATCTTCGAATTCAGGAAGAAGAAGGTTGAAGAGCTATTTGGCTAACTGTCAACCGTTAACTGTTAACTTGACTATTCCCCTGCCTACCGGCAGGCTGTTCCCTATTCCCTGTTCCCTATTTTTTACCCCGGCATCCTCGAAATATACTTCTCTATCTGCTTAATTTGGTCCACTACCTGATCAGTAGAAGGCTTCTGTGCTTTTGCTTTTTTGAAAAAATCTTTGGCAGCCCTGAATTCTCTTTTTTGCATCATGATTTGACACATTTGTAAGTAGGCCATAGCCGCACTCTCTTTATCAGGAATGCCTACCCTCAGGGCTTGTCTGATAAGGCTTTCACCTTCCTTCATGTTGCCTTTCTGCATGGCCATCATACCCAATTGTAATTTATTTGCACCTTCCGCTTCTTTCATGGGCAGACCTAAATCAAGACTTTTTCTCATGTGCTTTTCAGCAGAGTCAAAGTCTTGGTTCGTCATGGCAATATTTCCTTTAAGGGTATAATAAACTGCACGGATGGGCTTGTATAATAGTGCAGGATATTTTATTCCGTTAAGCACTTTTTCTGCTCCTTCAAAATCACCCCCCTCAAGGTATTCTTGTATTAGTCGCAATGGGCCAATAAAGAAATGGGTAAAAATTGCAACTACGGCAATGATATACAGTGCCAAAGAAGGCCAAAAGCCCCAAGTGATGTTGGCTGCAATTGCAAGTACTAATGTTACTACGCCAAGGA
>JBFYPP010000054.1:0-10494 GCA_041303255.1 Chitinophagia bacterium
GCAGATGGCAAATGGGATATCAAAACTGCTTGTCAGCAAGCTTGTCCAACTAACGCTATCGTATTTGGTAATGCAAACGACAAGAAGAGTCCGATTAGCATAATCAGAAATGAAGAGCAAGTGAACAGGGTGTTCTATTCTCTTGAGCAGATCCACGTATTACCAAATGTGAACTACCTGGCGAAGATCAGGAACACAGACAGGCATGTGGGTGTAGCTGAAGAGGCGCACCATGAGGCTGCGGGAGCAGAACACAAGGAAGAGAAAAAAGCTGAAGCAGCGCACTAATTAAAAAAGTTATCAGAGAAATCTCATAAACGACCAACGCATGAGTGTTACAAAGTACGAATCACAGTTAAGGGAACCATTGGTAATGGGTAACAAGACCTATGGTCAGGTTACACAAGACATTGTGCACACCATTGAGGCCAAGCCCACACGTTTGTGGTATATTGGTTTTTATGTGTCTGTTGCATTGTTGATGTTCGGTGTCTATTCAGTTTACCGTGAGGTGGTTTACGGTATCGGACAGTGGAACCTTAACCGAACCATTGGATGGGGTTGGGATATTACCAACTTCGTATGGTGGGTAGGTATTGGACATGCTGGTACGTTGATTTCTGCCATCCTTCTTCTTTTTCGTCAGGGTTGGAGAACTGGTGTAAACCGTGCGGCTGAGGCGATGACGATTTTTGCGGTAATGTGTGCTGGTCAGTTTCCTATCTTCCACATGGGAAGGGTTTGGATGGCTTTCTTCACTTTACCTTATCCAAATACACGCGGTCCTTTATGGCCTAACTTCAACTCACCGTTGTTGTGGGACGTATTTGCGATCTCTACCTATTTCACGGTTTCTTTGTTGTTCTGGTATTCAGGTTTGTTGCCTGACTTTGCAACCATCAGGGATCGTGCAAAAACAAAATTGCGTAAAAGATTATATGGGATGGCTTCATTTGGTTGGAGCGGAAGTACCAAGCATTGGCAGCGTCATGAAAGTTTGTCGCTTATCTTGGCTGGTCTTTCTACCCCACTTGTATTGTCGGTTCATACGATTGTATCGTTCGACTTTGCTACTTCGGTAGTACCCGGTTGGCATACCACCATTTTCCCTCCTTATTTCGTAGCGGGTGCCATCTTCTCTGGTTTTGCGATGGTACAAACCTTGATGTTGATTTTAAGAAAGGTGATGAACCTTCAAGATTATATTACACTTGGCCATATTGAGGCAATGAATAAAGTAATTGTACTCACCGGTTCAATTGTAGGTTGTGCTTATTTAACAGAGTTGTTCATGGCATGGTATTCACAAGTGCCTTTTGAGCAGGATATTTTCTTTAAGTACAGAATTGCTGGTCCTTATGGCTGGAGTTACTGGTTGATGATGACTTGTAACGTAGTCTCTCCACAGTTGTTCTGGTTTAGAAAATTGAGAAGAAGTGTGATGTTTACGTTCATCATGAGTATTGTTGTAAACATTGGTATGTGGTTTGAGCGTTTTGTGATCATTGTTTCTTCTTTGTACCGTGATTATCTTCCATCTTCTTGGTCAATTTATTACCGACCTACCATTTGGGAAATCGGTTTCTATCTTGGAACTTTTGGTTTGTTCTTTACTTGTTTCTTCTTGTTTGCAAAATACTTCCCAGTAATTGCAATTGCGGAAATCAAGTATGTGTTGAAGACCACAGGAGAAGGCTTTAAGAATGATATGTCTACGTTGGAATCTAAAGGTGTTGACAATTTTATCCATGAGATGCACGAAGACCACCATGAAGAAGGCACTGTAAAAGTTGCGCACCACTAATCGATAAAAAGTAAAAAGAATACAATGGCATTGAAAAAATTTGTTGTAGGCTGTTTTGAGGATGAGAAAGTCCTTTTTCCTGCAGTTGAAAAAGTGAGGAAGGCGGGCTACAAGTTTCATGACATCTACACCCCGTTTCCAGTCCATGGACTAGATAAGGCAATGGGACTTCGAGATACCAGTATCCATACTGCAGGTTTTCTGTTTGGTATGATTGGCACTACAACTGCGGTAACGTTCATGACTTGGGTTTTTACCAAGGATTGGCCTTTGAATATTGGTGGTAAGCCAAACTTTGCATTTCCAGCTTGGATTCCGATTGCGTTTGAGTTGACGGTTCTATGTGCGGCAGTAGGTATGGTACTCACCTTCTTGTACATCTGCCAGCTTGCTCCATCTTTGAAAAGACATCATTTTCATCCACGGGCAACAGACGATCTTTTTGTAATGGTATTTGAGTGCACAGATAAAATGAACGAGGATGAATTAAAGTCATTTCTTGCTAAGGTAGGTGCACAGGAAATCAACACACAGGTTGCAGAAGAGGGATGGTGGATTGGAAAATATGGTGAAGAGCAAGAGTTATATAAAGAGCCCAATATTGCATAAATAATTTTGGAGAAGGGAAGCGGAGATTATAAAATAACATTAGAGATGAAAAGATCAACAATTGTATTCTTTGGATTTGCAGCGCTGATGGTTGCTGCTATCGGATGCAGTGATGTAAAGAGAACGCCAGGCAAGGTGTACATGCCCGATATGGCATACAGCCGTGCCTACGAAACGTACTCTACCAATCCTGTTTTTGCAGACGGCAGAACCAGTCAGGAGCCAGTGAAAGGAACTGTTAAGCGTGGAGATGCGTATCCTGTTCATATCGAAATGGATAAGGTTGGAGATACTGCTAATTATTTTGCTTCTCGCAGTTTGCCTAACCCCATTGCCTCACTGAATGCAGTAGAATTAAAAGAAGCAGAGAGAATATATTTAATCAATTGTGGTATTTGTCATGGTCCAAAATTAGACGGAAACGGTCCACTTTGGAAAGACGGCGACGGCCCTTATCCTTCTAAGCCAGCAACTTTGGTTGGTGATGCCAAGTATGAATCAATGCCTGATGGACAAATGTTTTACTCCCTTACTTATGGTAAAAACCTCATGGGAAGTTATGCATCACAGCTCACTGCTAAACAGCGTTGGGAAGTGATTACCTATATTAAAATTAAACAAGGCAAAATTAAGTCGGCTGAAACACCGGCAGCAACAAAAGACAGCACAGCAGCAGTAGTTGTTGCAGCAAAATAAATAACCAACGTATTAAATAATCAGGGATGATCAAGCAACAATTTGAGATTTCAGCAGGGTACAAAAAGTGGACGAACATACTGCTCGGTGTGGGCGGACTTGCACTTGTGCTGGGAATCATTTTCCTCGGACTCAGTAAGGACGAAACAGCACAGACCAGATTTTGGGCTTCGCTTTTGCAAAACAGCGTATTCTTTTTACTTGTTGTAAATGCAAGTATGTTTTTCATCTGTGCAACTACATTGGCTCATGGTGGATGGCAAATGGCATTTCGTCGCGTTCCTGAAGCCATATCCAGCCTGGTGCCCGTATTTGGTATTTTGGCCATGCTGGTTTTTGTAGGAATTGTATTTGGTCATAGACACGATATCTACCATTGGTTAGACAAGGAACATGTTGAGCATGATCCTATCCTTAAAGGGAAAAGTGGTTTCTTGAATCCAACTTTCTTTATGGTTTGGTCTATCATTGCCATCGGTTTGTGGTCTTTTGTAGGAGCTAAAATGAGAAAACTTTCTTCAGAAGCAGATGCACCGATAAGCGGGGAGGAAAGTCCAAAATACATTGTAAGAAATACAGCTTGGGGTGCAGCTTTTCTGGTCATTTTTGGACTAACTGTTGGTTCAACTATACCTTGGTTATGGTTGATGAGTATAGATCCGCACTGGTATTCTACTATGTATAGCTGGTATACTTTTATCAGTTCATTTGTTGCGGGGATGTCTCTTGTGGTGTTGTTTGTAGTGTACTTGAAGAACCAAGATTATTTAGAATATGTTACTGAAGAGCATTTGCACGACTTGGGTAAGTTTATGTTTGCTTTTTCTGTGTTCTGGACTTATTTATGGTATTCGCAGTTCATGTTGATTTGGTATGCAAATATCCCAGAAGAAACCATCTATTTTAAACCAAGACTACAAGGGGCTTACAGGGGTATATTCTTCTTGAACCTAATTGTTAACTTTGCGGTTCCATTCTTGCTCTTGATGAGAAGGGGATCTAAAAGAAATTATACCACGCTCACCTTCCTTGCTGTGTTGATTATTTTGGGTCATTGGGTTGATTTTTACCAGATGGTAATGCCAGGCACCATGAATGAACATTATAGTTTAGGTTGGTTCGAATTGGGTATATTGGTTCTATACGCAGGTTTGATTATGCATTTTGTAGGTAAGGGATTGGCAAAGAAGCCGTTGACTGCTTTGCACCATCCGTTTATCAAAGAGAGCGTAATCCACCACACGTAATAGTTTGAGGCGATAACGAAATTGAATTTATAAACATAATATAAATAGCACATGTCGGGTTATTTCATTTTAGCAATATTGGCGCTTGCTTTCATTCTGACTTTCCAGATAGCAAAAGCAAGTGAATATGTTTCTGTGTTGAAGGGTGAAGAAAAATCTTTTAAGCAGAACAACAGAATCAATGCCTTTCTCATGATTGTGTTTTTGGTTCTGGGCTTAGCGGGAGCTTGGTGGTGCAATGAGCTTTTTTATAACAAAACATTGTTGGCGCAGCCTGCAGCTTCAGAACATGGAGAGAAGATTGACTTTATGTTGATCATCACCATTGCAGTAACAGGGGTTGTGTTTTTACTCACCCAAATCCTTTTGTTTTGGTTTGCATACAAATACCAGTTTAGTGAGCGAAGAACGGTTTATTATTTTCCGCACAACAATAAATTGGAATTGATTTGGACTGTTGTACCAGCAATTTTCTTGACGCTTTTGGTGGGACTTGGATTGTTCTACTGGTTTAAGATTACTGGAGATGCACCGAAAGATGCGCAGATCGTAGAGATTACCGGTAAACAATTTAACTGGATGATGAGGTACCCGGGTAAGGACAATATCTTGGGTAGAAAAAATTACCGTCTTACAGACGCATCCAATGGCAATGCGTTGGGAGTTGATTGGGAAGATGGAGCTAGTCATGATGATATCGAAGCAACAGAAATGCATTTGGTTGTGGGCAAGCCAGTACAATTGGTAATCAACGCACAGGATGTAATTCATGATGTGGGATTGGTTCACTTCCGTTTGAAAATGGATGCTGTTCCTGGTATTCCAACTACATTGTGGTTTACTCCACTTTATACTACTGCACAGATGAAAGAAATTACCGGAAACAAAGAGTTCGTTTACGAAATTTCTTGCGACCAGATATGTGGAAGCGGTCACTACTCCATGCGTGGAGTGATCATTGTTGAAACACAAGAAGAGTATGATGCCTGGTTGGCTTCCAAGAAGCCACAGTATCTTACAGTGAAAGAGGCAGCAGCTCCAGCACCTGCAACTGCAGACAGTACAGCTGCTGTAAGCGTTTCAAATACCAGCAAACCCTTGGCCCAACTTAAATAAAGAACCAAAGAAAAAATTAAACAATGAGCAGCGAAGCAATTACACACGGACACGCAGTAGCGGAAGTACATTCGCACGGTTCTCATGATGCACATGATCATGAGCATCACCATGAGGAATCTTTTTTGAGTAAGTACATTTTTAGTACGGACCACAAAATGATTGGAAAACAGTTTTTGATTACCGGAATTATATGGGCAATCATTGGCGGTTTGTTTTCAGTTTTGTTCCGTTTGCAGTTGGGTTATCCCGAAGCTACTTTTCCATTCTTGGAAGACCTTTTCGGTAAGTGGGCAGCAGGGGGAAGAATCTCCAATGAATTTTATTATGCACTGGTAACCATGCACGGAACCATCCTTGTGTTCTTTGTATTGACTGCTGGTTTGAGTGGAACGTTTGCCAATATTTTGATTC
Source organism: Chitinophagia bacterium (assembly GCA_041303255.1). Lineage (GTDB taxonomy): Bacteria > Bacteroidota > Bacteroidia > Chitinophagales > Chitinophagaceae > Pollutibacter. Next base: position 5,887 of record JBFYPP010000054.1, read on the forward strand.
CACTACAAATTGGAGCAAGAGACATGGCGTCTGGATTTTTGAATATGTTGAGCTATTGGTTTTTCTTTGGAGCAAGTGTGGTGATGTTTGCCTCTTTGTTCATTCAGACTGGTCCTGCTTCAGGGGGTTGGACAGTCTATCCTCCGTTGAGTGCACTTGGTCAAGCCAGTGAGGGCTCAAAGTTAGGTATGGATTTCTGGCTGATCTCTATGGCACTTTTCATTGTTTCTTCTTTGTTGGGTGGTCTTAATTATATTTCAACCATTTTGAACTTGCGTACAAAAGGGTTGAGTATGACAAGATTACCACTTACCATGTGGGCCATCTTTTTTACTGCTGTTTTAGGTGTATTGTCGTTCCCTGTATTGCTCTCTGGAGCTGTACTTCTTTTGTTCGACCGTAATTTAGGAACCAGCTTCTTTCTTTCTGAAATTGTTGTAAAAGGTGAAATCCTGCCAAACGAAGGTGGATCTGCTATTTTGTTCCAACATCTTTTCTGGTTCTTAGGACACCCTGAAGTATATATCATTCTTCTACCAGCCATGGGCATGGTTTCTGAAATTCTTTCTGTAAACTCTAGAAAACCCATCTTCGGCTATTTGGCGATGGTAGGTTCAATGTTTGCGATTTGTATTTTGGCGTTCTTGGTTTGGGCACACCACATGTTTGTTACAGGATTGAATCCATTCCTTGGTGCATTCTTCGTGTTGTTGACGCTTTTGATTGCTGTACCTTCTGCTATTAAAGTGTTTAACTGGCTCACTACGCTTTGGAAAGGGAATGTTCGTTTTACGCCAGGTATGCTTTTTGCAATTGGTTTTGTGAGTCTCTTTATTTCAGGGGGACTAACCGGTATCTTTTTGGGTAACTCCACTTTGGATATTCACTTACACGATACTTATTTTGTTGTAGCTCACTTTCATATTGTAATGGGTGTGGCTTCTTTCTTTGGGATGTTTGCTGGTGTGTACCACTGGTTCCCCAAAATGTACAGCCGTTTTCTTAACAACACCATGGCCTATATCCATTTCTGGGTAACTTTTGTTGGTGCTTATCTTATTTTCTGGCCAATGCACTATGCAGGTCTTGCGGGTATGCCTCGTCGTTATACAGATTGGAGCAACTGGCAATCTTTCAACATGTTTGCAGACATGAACAGGTTCATCAGCACAGTAGCGATGATTGTGTTTGCAGTACAATTGTTGTTTGTGTTTAACTTCTTCTACTCTATTTTTAAGGGGAGGAAAGTGACTTCAAAAAATCCTTGGGGTGCTACAACATTGGAGTGGACAACTCCAATAACTCCTGGACATGGTAACTGGCCTGGCGATGTGCCTGAAGTACACAGATGGGCATACGACTATGGTAAGGATGGAAGGGAATTCATTCCGCAAACGGAGCCCATTGGCGCGAATGAGTCTAAACATTAATCATTGATCGCTTTGTATTAAGCGGTTAAAAATAAATTTGGTGCAGATGAACGAAGGGAAAGGGAGTATGGCATCAAAGGTATCATCCAAGCTGAAAGATTATCAGCAGCTGATGAAGTTCACCCTGAGTTTTACGGTGGTGTTCTCCTCAGTGGTTTGTTACCTGTTGGTCCCTGGAATTGAGTTCGACATCCAATCAGTTCTTTTACTTTTTGTAGGTGGGTTGCTTGTAACAGGAGCAGCCAATGCCATCAACCAGATTGCAGAGAAAGATACCGATGCAATCATGAAGCGGACAGCCTCCAGGCCACTCCCTTCTGGTAGAATGACAGTGGACGAAGCCTCCACGTTTGCAGTAATTGCAGCCGTATTCGGAATTTTTATTATCGGAATGTGGTTCAACTGGACAGCTGCGGGGATTTCAGGCTTAAGTCTTTTTTTATATGGTTTTATCTATACGCCATTGAAAAAAGTGCATTCCATTGCTGTGTTGGTTGGTGCTATTCCAGGTGCCTTGCCTTGCCTCATTGGTTGGGCTGCAGGTGATCCGGAGTTGGGTATTGGCGGATGGATTTTGTTTTCACTGCAGTTCTTCTGGCAGTTTCCCCATTTTTGGGCGATTGCTTGGGTTACACATGAAGACTATTCCAAAGCTGGATTCAGGCTCTTGCCTTCGCGAGGGGGACCAACCAAGTATGCTGCGGTTCAGGCCATATTGTACTCTGTTTTGCTCATTCCAATTGGTGTTTTGCCTTTTGTGTTCGGGATGACGGGTATGGTTAGTGTTGTAATTGTAGCACTTGCAAACCTGGCTATGCTGTGGCAGGCAATTCAATTGTTCAAGAACATGGATGTTGCCTCTGCGAGAAAAGTGATGTTTGGGTCTTATATCTATTTGCCTGTAGTGCTTCTTGCTTTACTAGCAGATAAAATGAATTAATAAACAGTTGAGCACGTGAAGTGTGACAAACGATAAATCTTTATTCGAACAATGAATGATCAAAAAAGAAAAATACATCCACACAAGTTTACCCTCTGGGTAGCTATCGGAAGTATTTTGATGATGTTCGCAGGATTGACAAGTGCTTACATTGTGAAAAGGAGTCAGGTGAGCTGGTTAATGTTAGAAATACCCGTTTTATTTTGGTATTCTACGGCAGCAATTTTGGCAAGTAGTTTAACTGTTCAACTTTCTCTTAAGGCCTTAAAAGCTAGGGAAATGATGGACTACAGAAGGTGGTTGATGATTACGGCGGTGTTGGGTGTTCTTTTTTTGGTGTTGCAAATTGCAGGTTTCAAGCAATTTGGTGCAAACGATATTCGCCTGATTGGCGCAGGATCGAATGCATCTTATTCTTTTCTCTTGGCAATTTCTGGTTTACACGGATTGCACGTGCTGGGTGGTGTAATCGCCTTGGTTGTTATTGCAATCCAGGCCTTGCGTACAACCACTAGAAATTACAACACCATTCCGCTGGAAGTAGCGGCAACGTATTGGCATTTTGTAGATGTATTGTGGATCTACTTATTTATATTTTTTAATTGGATGAAATAATCCAATTGCCTTAAACCTTAAAACAAACTAGAATGTCAACAGCACATGCACAAATGGAAACCAAATGGTGGAGTGGCGGTAAAAGCCCCTTCAACGTTGAGTATGGAAAACTCATGATGTGGTATTTCCTAATGAGTGATGCGTTCACTTTTGGTGCTTTCCTGATCTCTTATGGTACAATTCGTTTTAGCCAGAACTACTGGCCTGATCCGAATGAAGTGTTTAATGCATTTCCGCTAGCTGGACATGCAAACCTTCCATTGGCTTTTGTGAGTTTGATGACCTTCATCCTCATCGTAAGCTCAGTAACCATGGTACTTGCAGTTCATGCAGGTCATAAAAATGACAAGCAAGGTGTAATTAAGTGGATGATATGGACCGTTATTGGCGGTATTGCTTTCCTTTCATGTCAGGCTTGGGAATGGACTCACTTGATTATGGGGGATCATTCTGTTCTAATCAACGGTGAAATCAAACAAATGGGAACTACTGTTACCATGAATCCATGGGGACCAGCTGCAAATGTTTCTGGGGTTGATGGGGGTCATGTAACAACACCAGGACCAGTTGCATTTGGCGGTTACTTCTTTGGTATCACGGGTTTTCATGGTTTTCACGTTTTGTCTGGTGTTGGAATCAATATCGTAATGTTGATCATGGCAATAAATGGTACTTTTGAAAGGAAAGGCCATTACTGGATGATTGAAAAAGCTGGTTTGTACTGGCATTTTGTAGACTTGGTATGGGTATTCGTATTCCTTTGCTTCTATCTTATCTAAAAACAACCTAAAGCATTTTTATGGAACATAGTGTACAAGAAGTTACGTTTCACCACGAGCCAGGAGGAGACGAATTTGTAAAGAAAGTGATCAAAACCACGGTCCTTTTATCTGTAATTACCATCATTGAACTTGGATTGGGTTTGCTCATGTATGCAGTTCCAATGGCGAGCGCATTGGTCCTTTTCATTAAAGGGGTGATTGTAATCCTTTCACTGGCCAAAGCATTTTACATTGTTGGTGTGTTTATGCACCTGGGCGAAGAGTTGAAAAACCTCATCATGACCATCGTTTTACCCTTGTTGCTGTTCGTTTGGTTCATCGCAGCATTCTTATATGAAGGTAATTCATGGAAAAACTTGAGAAATACGTATAAAGGAACTCCTGCTGTTACTGCGCCTGCAGAACAACATGTTGAAGGCAAACATTGATGAAAATAAAATATAATTGAAAAGCATCGTTGGGATAAAACCTGCCGGTGCTTTTTTTGTTAAGTGAAATAGGAACATGAAAAAAACAACGATCATCACCCTTTTGGTAGTTATAGTTTTACCTATAATCAGCTACTTATTGGTAGAAAACCTGAGCAGAGACGCTGTGCAAATGCCGCGCCGCTATTTTTACGACACAGTAGTAGTGAAAAGAGAAAAAGGGAAAGAGGTTAATGACACCGTTTGGCACAAAATAAAACCTTTCAAACTAAAGAATCAGTTTGGGAAAGAAGTAGGGTTAGACGATTTAAACGGTAAAATAATAGTGGCTAATTTTTTCTTCACTTCTTGTCCGTCTATTTGTCCCAAACTTACTAGAAACATGAAGCGCTTGCAAGATGCGTTCAAAAAAA
>JBFYPP010000055.1:0-10359 GCA_041303255.1 Chitinophagia bacterium
TAATTCAGGCGAGGGCAAGATCTTGATCATGAGCGAGGGCACAATGAAGATGCCGCTTCCAATCACCGTGCCAATTACAATGCCTAGGCAGGAGAGGAGGTTGAGTTTGTAGTGATTATTGTTCAAGTTGTTTGTTGTCAAGTTATGAGTTGTGGGTTGTGGGTTGTGATATATAAGTAATTGATCTTATAACAGATAACTCAAACCCCATAACACATAACCCATAACTCACAACTGTCTTTTTTTCAACTCCAACACGGCATGATCGACTGCACGAGCGGTGAGTGCCATGTAGGTCACGGATGGATTTTGACATGCGGATGAAGTCATGCAAGAACCATCGGTGATGAATACATTTTGCACATCGTGCATTTGGTTCCATTTGTTGAGTACTGATGTTTTTGGATCATGTCCCATTCTGGCCGTCCCCATTTCATGAATACAGAACCCAGGTGCAGGAAGATCATCAAACGATCCCACATTCTTAAGACCAGCAGCTTCCAGCATTTCAGCGCCGGAGTTACGCATGTCTTTGCGCATCGCAAATTCATTTTCTTTGAATTCGCAATCGATATCCAGTGTAGGCAATCCCCATTTATCGGTCTTGGTTTTGTCTAGTGTGACTCTGTTGTCTTCATAAGGAAGCATTTCGCCCCATGAGCCCAACCAAACACCCCAGTTACCTGGTTCTGTTGCAATTTCTTTGAGTTCAATACCGATACCATCTGAAGTAGCACGTCCTCTTGAAGCACCACCTTGGTAACCGAAGCCGCGAACGTAACCAGCGCTATTGCCACCATCGAGGTTGCGGAAGCGAGGAACATAGATGCCATTGGGTCTTCTACCAAACGTGTATTTATCTTGGAATCCATCGAATGATCCAAATGCACCAACACCGTAGTGATGGTCCATTAAATTACGACCAACTTGATCGCTGCTGTTACCGAAGCCTGTTGGAAATGCATCAGAGACCGAGTTTAATAATATATGTGCGGTGCCTAGTGTGGATGCATTTAAAAAAATAATTTTGGCGTAGTATTCTTCATACTGCTTCGTTTCAGCATCCATGATGCGCACGCCTTTCGCACGTTTGGTGTCTTTGTCGTATATGATTTCTGTAGTGATGGCATTGGGACGAAGCGTTAGGTTGCCTGTAGCCGCCGCCGCTGGGATCGTTGCCGAGTTGGAGCTGAAGTAGCCGCCAAATGGACAACCTTGGTGACATTTGTTGCGAAACTGACAGGGACCGCGTGTGCCGATTTTTGCAGTGTGGTTGGCAACGCGACCAATGACCATTGGTCTTCCCATTTTGGTTTTTAGGTTATCGCGCATCATGGTCTCTACGCAATTCATTTCCATCGGTGTTTGGAATTCACCATCCGGAATTGTGGGGAGGTTATCGCGCGTACCGCTGATGCCAGCAAATTTTTCAACATAGCTGTACCAGGGAGCAATGTCTTTGTATCGGATGGGCCAATCCACACCAAATCCATCTTTAGCATTGGATTCAAAATCCAGTTCACTTAAGCGGTAGCACTGACGACCCCACATGAGTGATCTTCCACCCACGTGGTTACCACGGATCCATTTGAATGGTTTCTTTTGGGTGTAGGGATTTTCGAGGTCGTTGACGAAGAATTTTTTTGAAACTTCATCATATGCATAGCATTCGCTTTGAATAGGTGAATTTGTTTTATCCTCTATGGTGAGGTTGTTGTGGTGTTTGAGTTGCCAAGGGTCTTTTTCGGTGTCTGTGTAATCCTTGATGTGTTCTACGTTTCGGCCTCTTTCTAATAGTAAGGTTTGAAGACCTTTTTCACAGAGTTCTTTGGCGGCCCAGCCTCCTGAGATACCGGAACCTACTACAATTGCATCGAATGTGTTGGATGATGGCATAGCAATAAATTGAATGGACTTAAAGTTAAGGGATTCATTTATTGTTCAATCTTTTTTTAAGCAACTTTTCTAACTCGACTGCGTGAAAAAGTACTGCAGCTCCTGCAATACAAATTAGTAGTTCATTAAAACTGAGAGGTGCTGTTTTAAGAATGTTATTTGCAAATGGAAGGTAGATAACTACAAGTTGAAGTATGAATGTAAAAAGCACTGCCCAGATGAGCGACATGTTATTGAATAGTCCGCTTTTTATAATTAGGCTTTTATCTCTTTTGATTGCCAGAACGTGGGCGAGTTGTGAAAGTGACAGTACAGTAAATACCATTGTTTGCCAATGTGTATTTTGATTGGTTATTGCCCATGCTTGAACACCAAGTGTTATACCAGCCATGAGCAAGCCTACCCATATGATATGAAAGCCAACACCTTCAGAAAATAGACTTTCGTTGGTTTTTCTTGGAGGTCTATCCATGATGTTGGGTTCGGACTTTTCATTTGCAAGAGTGAGTCCGGGTATACCATCTGTAACCAGATTAATCCAAAGAATATGAATAGGCAATAAAGGAATAGGAAGTCCAAGGAAAGGCGCTAAGAGTAAGGTCCAGATCTCAGCACCATTACAAGCCATGATGTACTTCACAAATTTTCTGATGTTATCATAAATTCTTCTGCCTTCTTTTACACCATTTACAATACTTGCAAAGTTATCGTCAAGCAAAATCATTTGTGCTACTTGTTTACTTACGTCAGTACCAGCAATTCCCATTGCTACTCCTATATTGGCTGCTTTTAATGAAGGGGCATCGTTAACTCCATCGCCTGTCATGGCGACAAAATGTTGTTTATTCTGCAGGGCATGAACGATTCTTAATTTTTGTTCTGGCGATACACGTGCATATACACGAATCTTTTCTATACGATCAGCAAATGTTTCATCATTCATTTCGTTTAATTCTTTTCCAGTGATCACAGATTCATTTTCATTTAGTAAACCAATTTTTGAAGCGATGGCCGCAGCGGTTTTAGGATGGTCGCCTGTAATCATCACGGTATGAATGCCTGCGGTTTTACATTCATGAATGGCTTGTTTTACTTCTGTTCTTGGAGGATCAATCATGCCAACCATCCCTGCAAAATGAAGTGAGGATTCAACTTCCATTAAGGTTGGTTCTTGAGGAAGCGTGTCTATGATTTTAAAACCATAAACAATAACCCGCATGCCTTCGCTGGATAGGTGTTCAACATTGCTGTTGATAAATGTGGTATTATAGGCTGGAAGAAATTGTTGGAGTAGTGTTTCTGCAGCACCTTTGGTTACTACCAGTAATTGTTGGTTGAGTTGGTGGATGGTGGTCATGCATTTTCTGTCTGAATCAAAGGGAAACTCGAGTATTCTTTTAAGTTGATTCCGTTGATGAAGCATGGTTTGTTTTCCGTGTATGGTTATGAAATGTTCAGCGAGTGCTATTTCCGTAGGGTCGCCAGACCATTCATTGTGTATATTTTCTTCAACATCGTGGTTGAGTGCAATACAGAGGTTGAGTGTAGGTAGTTCATTGATTGTTTTTGTAGTCTGTTCTTTGGTGTTGGTGGAAACGACTGACATTTTATTTTGAGTAAGTGTTCCTGTTTTATCCGTACAGATGTAGGTAACAGATCCTAATGTTTCAACAGCATTTAATTTTCTGATGAGTACGTTTTTCGTCACCATTTTTTTTGCACCCCTTGCCAGTGCAATGGTTATGAGTGCGGGAAGCGCTTCAGGTATAGCAGCAACGGCCAGGGAGATGGCAGTGAGTAGCATATTCACTGGCTCTTCACCGCGAATGTACCCTATTGCAAAAAGTGCAATACAGATGAAGAAAATAATGTAGGACAGTTTTTTGCTAAAGTCTGCCATTCTTTTTTGTAATGGGGTAGTACCTTCTTTGTGTTGAAGCATACCAGCAATTTCTCCGAGTTTGGTATGCATACCGGTTTCCACAGCGATGCCTTTCCCTCTACCCCCAGTAATTTGGGTGCCTTTGAAGGCCATGTTGGTGAGGTCTCCTGTGGGCAGTTCATGATCTTCCAGTGTGTCTGTTTTTTTAAGGACGGGAAGAGATTCGCCAGTGAGCATAGCTTCATCTATAAACAATTGGTTGGTTTCGATTAATCGAATATCGGCACTCACTACATTACCAGCTTCAAGAAGAAGTAGGTCTCCCGGAACAATATCTTCTGAAGGGATATTTGTTGTGCTATTGTTCCTAATAACGGCTACTTGCAGTTCTGACATTTGTTTCAGTGCCTCCATTGCTTTTTCAGCTTTGAACTCCTGAATAAAACTGATTAGTGCATTGAGTACAACAATAACAAGAATGATGATGGCGTCTGTGGTATCACCTGCGATACCTGCTATTGCGCCTGCAATTAACAGGACTATAATCATGAAGTCGGTGAATTTCAAAAGAAAAACCACGATGGGGTTTCTCTTTTTCTTTTCAATCAGTTTATTTTTTCCATATTTTATTTGTCGATTGGTTACTTCCTCTGTGGATAAACCGGTTGTGGATGAAGTGGTTTTTTCAAATACTTTTTCAATATCAATCGTATGCCAAATTCTTTTCGTCATAAATCAAGTTGAAAGAGTAAAAAGAGGTTTACGATATAGATTAGAAAGATCACTACAGCATCCCATGCCAGGAAAAATCTTTTTCCTTTTGCGTGGTAACTGAGTCCGATTATAACTACGGCAGACATCAAGATGGTGGACAGGATGGATACCAAGTGTACTGATGAGGCATCTTGGAGAAGTAATCCTTTCGTGTAAAAGAGGTCGTCTATTGCCAGTATGAATATATTGAAGATGTTGCTTCCGAGAAGGTTACCGACGGCCATATCGATGGATCCCATTCTTACAGCAGCGATGGACACTGCAATTTCGGGTAGTGAGGTAGAGATAGCGAGGAAGAAGGTGCCTACAAAAGATTGTTTTAGTCCGGTCATTTCCGATATATGTTCTGCAAAAAATGGAAGTGCAAGAGCTGCAGCTATGATGATGGAAGAAAAGACAATGAAATTCAGAATGACTGACCTGATGTTCTGTTGAGGGGTTAAAGAGCTTTGTTTTTTATTTTGATGGGTATTGTTTTTTTCATTGTAGTAGATGATACGAATAGAGATGAGGTATACAAAAATGAAGATGATACTGGAAAGCGCTATCCATGGGGTAACAGCAACATGATGGGGAATGAATATGGTAAGTCCGACCAGTGTAATAAGGATAATGCCCAAACCTGCATTGAGGATATGTGTTTGAGATGCTACTCCAAAAATAGGTTGGTGTTTAGGCGTGAAGGCATCGAGCATAGCGAGGATACCCAGGTTGAAGGCGCAACTTCCGATGATATCGCCCACTGCAAGATCTGCAGAACCAACAATCGTAACCGATCCAATACCCACCATGAGTTCTGGTAGAGAGGTAACGCTGGCCATGAGGATGATGCCAATCCATCCTTTGCTGATGCCTGTTGCATCGGCGAGTAAATCTCCATAGAAGGATAGTTTTTTACCTGCTAAGAAAATGACCAAAGCACATGCAAGAAATCCTAGGATGTAAAGCATTTTTATTTTTAAAGTTAGTTCATCCTGGATGTTTTATTCCTTTACAATATTAGTTTTAACCTGATTTTTAATTGTTACTAGAAAATATTTTCTGTGGCTTTAGTTTGTTCGTTTAATAAATTCATTGAACAAATAAATTTTTAGCTAATCAATTTGATCAATTTTTCTTTGTCGATTTTGTGGTGATTGGCAATATCATTTAGTATTGCAGTAAGTGTTCCTGTTTTTAATGGCTGATGATTAGGGATAGTGATGTGGTGTTGACCATTAAGTAAGGTTGAAATACGGATATGGGATCCTCTTTGCCTGGTTTGGGTATAACCAAGCTGCTTTAGTGCAAACACTAAATCTTTTCCAGATAAATTCCGTGGGGTTTTCAAGCAGCGATGATCTCTTCTTTGATAAATTGAAGCTTGATTACTCGTTTGATTGAGTCATCGAAATGACATTGAACGGCTTCAATTATTGCCTCTTTAAGTTTTTCAATAGAATCTGCTTGCGTAAAAATTGACGCTGAAGCACATTTTGCAACAAATCCTCCTTCAGGACTTTTTTCTCCTATGAAAATGAGTTCAGACATAATGTAAAGGTACATATTTATCATATTTTGAAGGGTGAAAGTGAACCAAAATGAAGTCAAATCCTATGTTAAAACAACCTTTTTAGTTGTGTTTTTGTCTATTTCCATCTGTTTAATTATATTTGCAGTCCTCCAAAGGTGCGGTAGCTCAGTTGGTAGAGCAAAGGACTGAAAATCCTTGTGTCGCCGGTTCGATTCCGGCCCACACCACAAAAGCCCTTGTAAGTTTTTCACTTGCAAGGGCTTTTTGTTTGAGGGTACGCAGAAAATTGCAATTAAAGCCCAGTTATCGGCTCACAAATACGTATTCTTTTTTTAATTATTTACCATTAACTCCATCAATCTATAGTTAACATAGTAAGTTGTTCTTCCAATTTTTTGTGGCTTTAGAATTCCAGCATTAGTAAGTTTTTTTAACCAGCTTGATGCAGTTTGTCTATGAGCTAACTCTCTTTTTTCGAGTAATTCAATTTTAAGATAAGGCAAGGTGAACATCAATTGGAGTAACTCATGGCTGAATGATGAACCCAAGACTTCTTTCATCTGTTTTTCGTAATCTTCTTTTAGGGCAAGCATCGCCCTTATATTTTTTGTAGTAAGTTGCGCTGTTTCAATTAGGGCAGTGAGTATATACATTATCCAATCGTGCCAATTATCTTTCTCCGTAACACTTCGTAACAATTGATAGTATTCTGTTTTATATTTTATGATATATGAACTTAAGTATAGCACAGGCTGTGATAAAAGTTCTTGCTGTACCATGTACAATGCATTTATTATTCTTCCTGTTCTTCCGTTACCGTCGGCAAAGGGATGTATAGCTTCAAACTGATAGTGAATTAAAGCCATTTTTACCAGTGGATCTAATGCTGATAATTCAGGCTCGTTAATAAACTGTTCCAAGGCAGCGAGTTTTTCTCTCAAGACTTCTTCACAGCATGGCGGAGTATAAATGATTTCTCCATTTATTGCATTTTTTAGTGCGGTGCCAGGTGCATTTCTGATACCTGATTTATTTTGTTTAATGATTTGTACAATTTCAACCATTGTATTGGTGAGCAATAAATTTTTTTGAGTTTTCATTTTTTCAAGTCCTACATACAGTGCTTCTCTGTAACTTAAAACTTCTTTTGCTCCATGGTTTTCTGTAGATTCTTCTGTTGCTGCCTTATACAATTCATCTTGAGTAGTTACAATATTTTCAATTGCTGAGCTATCCTTACTTTCCTGAAGAACAATAGTGTTGATGAGTAATTTTGGATCAGGCAGGGAAGCACAGAGACCGTTTAGTTCTCCCAAATGACGATAAGCCCTAGAAAGATGTCTTAAAATTTCAGGAGTCTCCGAAAACCCTTGCGGCGGAAGGTTTGGAAGATCATTGAAGGGGGTGTTTTTATTGTAAGCCATGATGATGAATTTTGCCTTTAATTTCACTATCAGCCCTTTTTTAATGGCAGATAGTTCACCATAAATATTATTACATGATGAAAATACGTTAAAATTTCATCATAAAGTATTTCTAATGTTGAAATAACAATACTATTTAGGGGGGAGTTGCATTGAAAAACTGGTGAAAAAACGTACAGTTATAATGCAATTTTGAGTGGCTCTCGTTACAATTCGGCGACAGTCATTTTTTTAAAAGAGATAAAAAATTGATTATCATATAATTAGCAGTGGTGTGGGTGTACAGAAAGGTGCACCTGTGCTTTAAATATGATTATTTGAAATAATTGAACCTTGAAGTTAAATAGACTGATAAGAAAAGTAAGTCACTACCTTCATTTTGCTTTTTTTAATTAAATGAAAAGCTGAATAATATGTGGCCACTCGTTATTTCGGGAATTCTCTTGTTGGTTGCGCTAATATCTTTACTTAAGATTCAGCCTTTTATTTCCTTTTTAATTGTATCTCTATTGATGGGATTGGCAAATGGATTAGAAACAACCACACTTGTTGATGCTATACAAAAAGGGATTGGAAGTACTTTGGGTGCAATAGTACCAATCATTGTTTTGGGGTCAATGATTGGAAAGATAATCGCCAAGAGCAATGCAAGTGTTGTTATTACCGATAGACTGGTAAAACTGTTTGGTCCAACCAAATTGCCATTTGCTTTCATGGTTATTGGCTTCATTGTTGGCATGCCACTCTTCTATTCAGTTGCTTTTCTTCTCATGGCACCATTGGTATTGTCTGCCGCAAAACGGCAAAACATCAATCCAGTATATCTCGGTATCCCGATGCTTGCTTCATTATCGGTCACACAAGGATTTTTGCCACCACATCCTGCGGCCTATTATTTGGTCACCCATCTTCCTGGAGCTGATATGGGTATCACATTGGGTTTGGGTATTGTTATTTCAATTCCTGCCATGTTGATATCAGGATGGTTATTTGGCAAGACATTAAAAAATATAAAGGCAACTCCAATGAACTTTGCTCCTGAGGGAGATGCTCTAAACAATCCGAATTTAATTTCAAGTTTATTTGTGCTTCTACTTCCTGTGTTTTTAATTGCAGTTCACTCTTTTTCAAAAAATACATTTTTTACTTTTGTTGGGGAACCGATAGTCGCGCTTTTGCTTTCATTGGGATCGGCTATTTTTTTGCTTGGATTTAAACGAGGAGTCCAGTGGATTAACATACAAACATGGTTAATAGATGCGATCAAGGAAGTGGCCCCACTCATCCTCACTTTTGCGGGGGCTGGTGCATTTAAAGAGATTTTGCAGGCCATGCATGTTGGCGATGAAATCCTTCAGATGACGAATAACAGTTCAATCAATCCGCTAATCATCGCATGGATAATTGCTGCCGTATTGCGAATTGTAACAGGATCATCTACGGTTGCAGGGATTACAACGGCGGGCTTGATTATACCGCTTTTAATTAAGACTGGCATCAATCCAAACTTATTGGTACTTAGTATCGGAGCTGGATCGATGGTTTTATCTCATGTAAATGATAGTGGATTTTGGTTGTACAAAGAATACTTTGGGGTATCAATAAAAGATTCACTTCGTTCCTGGACCATGATGGAAACAATCCTGTCTGTGGTTGGATTGATTGGTGTTTTGATTTTAGAGTTTTTTATCTAGTGTATTGTAACTAAAATTTATGGCCAAATAGCTTGTTCAGTTTAGCTTGTCTTTTAGCCGCCTTTTTTTTCTCTGCCGCCGTCATTTTCTCCTTGTAGGCTTTGATGAACTCAGAAACTTCCCTGTCGGATTCAGGCGTTAGCTTAACTTGTAATACATCACATTCAATATCATCAAAAACTTCAACTTTCTTATTTTTCTTCATCTTTAAAGTATTTGTTTATTAAAATATTAGCTTGTTTGCTGTGAATAAACATCTTTTGATTCTTAATGAGAGTTGCACCTAAAGTTACTGAATAATGATGAATTAGGTTCGTTTTTGCGGAGAAGGCAACAACCCCATCAAACCCAATTTCTTGTGAATATTTGCAAGCAAAGGCAAATAAGTTCCCACCAATTCCTTTATATATTTTTGACATACCAAATTCATTTGGAGTTTTTTCAACCAAATGAATATGAACATGGTCTTCTCTTGTCTCGAGGCTGATGAGGCCAAGTAAGATGGATGTATTGGACTTCAAAACCAATTTATAAAGAAGACGATTTATTTCTTTTTTTTCCTTTTTCCAATTGAATTTCCATCCATTTTTCTTGTGGATGGAATTAAGGTATATTATGGTTGCCTCAGTTACTTCTGTCTTGAATATTTTTCCTGATGAAACCTCCACCACAGATTCCGTTAATGCATCAATTTCAATGTCAACCTCACGATTCATGTTGCAAAGATGATAGCAAGCCATTGCATCTCAAATGTGAAAATGCCGGAGTGAAACGTGATTTTCCACTTCAATGCAAATCATCGATTCTTTTTAAAATCTAATGCAATACATAGGCGAGTTCTATTCGTTATTGGAGGAAGAATGAATTTTATGGAGAAGAATAGAAGTTACTGCCTATATAAAGTACAAAAATAACTGCCATCTGAACCGAAGAGTGCGCATGAGTTTTTCGAAGGTCTAAAGCTCATGCCAATAATGGTTCCATCCAGCCACATGTAACTTCCATCGCGTTGGTCTTCAATGATTGTATAGGGGCCACCACCAATAGATGCAGCACTAAAGTCTGACTTTATTTTAAGGATATAGTTTTGCGTAATACCCGATTGAGGATCGCTGGCCGAACCTGCATAGGTAAGTTCATTGCTGTAGGTATTTTCTTGAGTAGTTGTTTCTTCAA
>JBFYPP010000056.1:0-10174 GCA_041303255.1 Chitinophagia bacterium
CCACCCCTAGATTCATAAGCCCTCAAATAATCATAATAATTTACTTCCGACTGGTACTCCCGAATTACTGTATCCCCTACTGGATAATTAAAAACAACTACATCGTTTCTTTGAACGGGACTTCCCATAAAACGATTATACGGTAGTTTGATCCAATCCAAATAAGATTTCGATGTGCCAATAGGTAAGGTATGATGTACAAATGGAAACGACAATGGTGTATTGGGAATGCGCGGTCCATAACTGGTCTTACTTACAAAAAGAAAATCATTCACCAACAAGGTCTTTTCCATCGAGCCTGTAGGAATTACATAGGCCTCAAAAATAAATGTTCTAATGATGGTTGCCGCTACAATTGCAAATACTGCAGCATCTATCCATTCTCTTGTGGCTGATTTTTGGTAATTTTTTACAATTGGAATACCTGCATATCTTTCGTTAGCTGAGAAACCCAAATAAGGGAAATATAAAAAAGGGATAAACACGGTTGCTGCATGATGCAACAAAGAAAATCTACCAAAATGTTCAACAAATTTTATACAAATCCATATGGATATGAATTGCCCAACAATTGGAATAAGTTGAAAAAAGAACCAATGTGTTTTTAATTCCATTTTCTTTACCATCATCCACGTATTGTAAAATGGCACCAATGCTTTCCATCCGTCCATACCGGCCTTCTTAAACATTCCAAATAGTCCGATGTGAAAACCAAGGGTCGCAAGTATAAATATGAACCAACCAGTACTCATTGTTTAATTCTTTTGGTATCCAAATGTAACATAAAAGGAGGATTTTAATATTATCACTACTTCTACAGTAAAATTTTAACATGATTGGTTATATTCAATGATTAAAATAAATCTGTGCAGTTTTTTAACATCCGAGATATAGAAAATTTAACTGGAATCAAGGCGCATACCCTTCGCACTTGGGAAAAAAGATATGGCATGGTGATGCCACTCAATACCCCAGGCAAACACCGTATGTATGACAACAACGACCTGAAGCATATTTTACGAATTTCTACATTGTATCACGGCGGATTCAAGATTTCAAAAATTGCAGAAATGTCTATGGATGAGATCGCTACAAAATCATTGAATCTTGAACAGAAAACAAATTTTGAAGTATTCATCAATCGGTTCATTGAATTCACGATTGACATGGATGAAAAGGCATTCAAACAATTATTTTCAGAACTAAGGGAATCCATTGACGAAAAAGAGCTTTTCCTTCACATCATCTTTCCTGTACTTCAAAGAATAGGAAATCTTTGGATGATAGGAAATATGTTACCTATACAAGAGCATTTTGCAAGTAACTTAATAAGAACAGAACTCATTTGTAGCATTGACAGGATTCAGAGAAATAAAAAAAAGGTTAACCAAAAAATCATTCTTTTTTGTCCGGAAAATGAATACCATGAATTACCACTGTTATTTATTAACCTGCTTTTGAAAAAAAATAAACTAGATGTAATTTACCTAGGACAAAATGTGGCGTTGGAAACCCTCAAAGTGGGAATAGAAAAAACAGCACCTACATTACTGTTTTCTTATATGATCACCAATTTTGCAGATGTGGATATAAACCATTACATAAATAACCTCTCCGAGGTTGCAAAAGATTGCAAGGTGTTTTGTGCTGGTCCTGGTTTTAAATCAGTGGAAAAGATACCCAGTGGCACAACAGTATTACAAAGTGTTGATGAGCTAATAAAATTTACTGAGCAGCTGAATTAGGAAACTAGGAAATAGCAGTTCCGATAGGGCTGTAAGTAGTACGTGAAGTTTTAACTACTACATCTTTTACAGTTGCATCAAGATTCAATGAATCAAGATCGATTTCAGTTAGATGGGAATCAATTTTGGATGTGCAAAACCTGATGGCAGTCCATACATGGTCAATAACCACTTCGTCAATCTTACCAAATCCCTTTGTGCAGAGACAGTCCCAATTGCAATCCCTGTTTAGGTCACTTACAATTTTAGATGTAGGCTTTGGATAAGCAATCCAAAGCTTTCCTTGGGCTTTTAAGGCAGGGATTACCTCCTTTAAAATGACATTCAATTGGGTGTAATTAAGTGCAAAGACCAAAGCAAATTCTATTTTCCTGCTTTTTAGTAAAGGAGTCACATTTTTGGCAAAAGATATCTTGGTAAAATGTTTTTCGAGTGTTGAAGGAATTCCTTGAATAAGTAGGTTCTTTTCATCACAAAGTTCAAGTCTTTCAAAAATGTTGACAAGCATGCTTGGTAATTTTTGTTGGGAGGACAAAATTAACATTTTTTCCACAAAAATGCTAAAACATTGAAAACAATTTATATAAATAATAAACAAAACAGAAATTCTCGAAGGAAAAAGATCAGTTGCGTTTAGACCTTCGTCTATCTCGATTTTTGAAGATAGGTACCTTGCTTTCGCTACCTGATAAAAGACGACCAATGTTCTTTTGGTGGGTCATCACTACCAACAGGGCAACCGCAATTGCAAAAATTCGGTATGCCATATTATCTACATTGAATACCACCAGGATGAAAACCGGAAAAGCCATACTCGCCAAAATAGAACTGAGCGAAACAAAGCGAGTGAGGTAAAGCACCAGTAGAAATACCCCTACACAACTTAATGCTGTCCAAGGAGATATAGAAATAATTAATCCAAACAATGTAGCAACGCCCTTGCCTCCTCTAAATTCTGCCCAAATAGGAAATATATGACCCAATACTGCCGCCAATCCTAATCCGATCTGAAAATTTGTTCTCTCAAATTCATTGTCTATGTAATAAGGAAGGAGCAAGGACAGCTTTACTGCTATTAGACCTTTGAACATGTCCATGATCATTACCAAGGTACCCCACTTAAAACCCAGCACCCTAAATGTATTTGTGGCTCCTGCATTACCACTGCCATAGTCGCGAATATCAATGTTGAATTGAGAGCGGCTAACAATCAAGGAAGATGGAATAGATCCAATCAGGTAGGCCAGTATAATCAAATAGAGTTCATTCATCAGCTAAACGATGCAAATAATTGACCGTAAAGTTAATAAAAAAATAACAAACGACTTCCTAGGATCTGTTAAACCTTCCGTTCAAAGGACATGGCTAGCCAGTCCCCTTCAAAATAAGAGTTGGATAAAGGGCCAAAAACCGGGACAAACACCTTCAGTATATCTTCATAATCCGTTCTTAACAAACCACTAATAATTAGAACCCCATTTTCTCTGGTGTATTTAAACAAGTCCTGAACATGCTCAATTAGCACATTTTTATTGATGTTTGCCAAAACAACATCAGCAGGTGCAGATACATTTAACGTTGATGCTTTTATCACTTGGATTGCCTTAGCAGCATTTAATTCAATATTTTCTATCACATTATTAATGCTCCAATCATCATTATCAATTGCCTCAATGTGGATACCCCCTAGCTTTTCAGCTAAAATGGATAAGATGCCAGTCCCAGTGCCAAAATCAATTACCCTTTTTCCCTGAAAATCAGTTTCAAGCATGGCCAACATCATCATTCGGGTGGTTGGATGATGACCTGTGCCAAAACTCATTTTAGGGGTGATCAAAATTTGATGCTCAACAGAATCTAAGGGAGGATGAAAATGTGCCCTTACCTGTACTTTCCCCGGAATAACTACAGGATCAAAATTAGACTCCCAGGTTTTATTCCAATTTTCCTCCTCCAGAGTTTCCAATTGAAACTCAAGACCCAGTTGATTTGAAACTGTAAGTAATCCATCAAAATCTGTGTCCGTTTCCGTTGTGTAGGCCTTTATCCCTTGCTCTGTTTCTTCCATACCATGGAAACCGAATTCAGGTAAAATGGCTATCAACAACTCTTTTTGTTCTTCTGAAATGGACTGAAAAGATACTAGCGTATAATTCATAAAAAAAGCCGGCACAAGGCCGGCGTGTATTTAGTTTTGATGGTTGTTGTTTCCATCTTCCGGATTGAAATCTGGTTTTGGCATCAACGCTTTACGACTAAGCTTAAATTTGCCGGTTTTGTGATCAACACCAACCAATTTAACTTTTACCATATCACCTTCCTTAAGAATACCATCTAGGTTCTCCAAACGCTTCCAGCTTACTTCACTGATGTGTAACAAGCCTTGTTTGCCTGGCATGAATTCAACAAATGCTCCGTAAGGCATAATGGACTTCACTTTTGATTCGTATTCTTCACCCACTTCTGGCATGGCTACGATTCCTTTGATCCAAGCAACCGCTCTTTCTAGTCCCTCTTTAGCCGGACTAAACACGCTTACTTCACCTTGGTTGCCAACTTCTTCAATATTGATAGTAGTACCCGTCTCTCTTTGAATTTCTTGAATAATCTTTCCTTGTGGACCAATGATCGCACCAATGAATTCTTTGTCGATAAACAACTTCTGCATTCTTGGAGCGTGTGGCTTCACTTCTGGCCTTGCTGCTGCTATTTCTTGGTACATGGCATCCAAAATATGAAGACGACCTTTTCTTGCTTGTTCAAGTGCCTCCATCATGGTTTCCATACTTAAGCCATCAATTTTGATGTCCATTTGGATTCCACAAATACCATCTCTTGTACCGGTTACTTTGAAATCCATATCTCCCAAATGATCTTCATCACCCAAAATGTCGGTAAGAATTGCATACTTGCCATCTGTAGGTCTGGTAATCAATCCCATGGCAACACCACTTACGTGCTTGGGAATAGGTACACCTGCATCCATCAAGGCCAATGAACCTGCACAAACTGTTGCCATAGATGAAGAACCATTTGATTCAAGCACATCTGAAACCACCCTTACAGTGTAAGCGTAATCATTCCCTGGCATCATTTGTTTTAATGAACGAAGTGCCAAATTACCGTGGCCAACTTCTCTTCTACCCGGACCTCTCATCGGCTTTACTTCACCTGTAGAGAATGCTGGGAAATTATAGTGAAGGATAAATTTATTGTATTCTGATTTTGCTGCACTCTCAACCAATAACTCATCTAAAGGAGTACCGAAGGTAATTGTGGTAAGTGATTGGGTTTCACCACGTGTGAATAAGGCAGATCCATGCGGACTAGGCAATACATCCACTTCCATGTTTAAACCACGTACTTCATCAAGCGCCCTTCCATCTAACCTGATCTTATCGTCTAACATCATGTTCCTTACCACTTCCCACTTAAGGTCTTCATAGTACTTCTTTACCAATTTGGTTTGCTCAGAAGTTAACTCAGTTCCAAATGATGCAATCAACTCCTTTTTGAGTAAATCATAACCCAATGAACGGTCGGCTTTACTTGAAGCACCTTTTGATATTGTATACACACGCTCAGTTGCAAACGCATTTACTTTCTGATGAATAGATTCGTCTGAAGGAGGTTTTGGGTAATCACGCTTACCTTGAACACCCACTTTTGCCTTTAATTCTTCTTGGGCTGTAATTTGAATACGGATAGCATCATGTGCAACAGCCAATGCTTTTACAACATCTGCTTCTAAACATTCTTTAGACTCACCTTCAACCATCATCAGGTTCTTACTGGTTGCGCCAATAATGAAATCCATGTCAGCGGAAGCCAATTCTGTTCTACTTGGATTTACAACCATTGCACCATTTATCCTTGCAACACGAACTTCAGAGATGATTTCTTTGATTGGAATATTCGAAACCGCCAATGCCGCTGAAGCAGCAAGGCAAGCCAATGAATCAGGCATAATTTCTGGATCAGATGAAATTAGAGAAATCAACACCTGTACATCGCACAAATAGTCCTCAGGAAAAAGTGGACGTAGGGCGCGGTCAATCAATCGACTAACCAATATTTCATAGTCATTTAAACGGCCTTCACGTTTGAAAAATGATCCAGGAATTCTTCCCGCAGATGCAAACTTCTCTTGGTAGTCAACAGAAAGTGGGAAAAAATCTTGCCCTTCTCTTGGCTCTTTGTTGGCACAAACTGTAGCCAATAAAATGCAATTTCCTTGTTTTACAGTTACTGCACCGTCTGCTTGACGGGCCAAGCGGCCTGTTTCTATGGTCACAATTCGACCGTTACCAAGATCGAAACTTGATTGTATGGGTTGTTGTAGCATGATTTTGTATTTGGAACGTTCCAAAAAGCAATATTCCCAACAAGCGTTGGGAATAAAACATTTCAGTAAAATTATTTTCTTAAACCTAATTTCTCGAGCAATGCACGATAACCCATAAGGTTATGTTTGCTCAGATAAATAAGGAGGCGCTTACGCTGTCCAACCTTTCTCATTAGTCCCCTTTGGGTTCCGAAATCTTTTTTATTCACTTTTAAGTGCTTCGAAATCTCATTGATTTCCTCTGTCAGTAGAGCTATTTGAGCTTCTATTGATCCTGTGTTCTTTTCGTTGCCACCAAATTCGGCAACAATTGCAGACTTTCTTTCTTTTGTTACGCTTGACATCTCATTTTTTTTAAATTCATCTAAACTTTACATCCAAAATTCGGGTGCAAAAATAAGGAAAAAGAGTGAAAGAATGATTTTATTCCATGTATTTCACTTTCAAACCATAGAGTACAATAAATAAAAAACTAGAAAGACCTGATATCATGGCGTAAGACATTCCCAGAAAATTACCAGAACCAAAAACCAAAACAGGAGCAACTACACCAATAACACAGCCCAAAACATATAGTCTGAACCCATTTTTTTTCAAACGAAGCATTAAAACTGCACCCAATAGGGTTAAAAGATTGGAAACCAATGAGAAAAAACTATTGTCTCTCATATTGGAACTGGTGTTAGACAGAGAAACTTCCTCCATAGCATTTTCAAACTGTTCTTTTCCTTTTGGATCTCCCGTTAAAGCCTGGTCAAAAACTGATTGCCAACTATCCATGCTCTTAGACAGTGCCTTTGTCAGCTCTTCTGGATTTAAGAGTCCGGATAACGCAGACAACATCATATAAGAACTCGCAAAAAGAGTCAGGTAACAAAGAACAGTTAAAAACCGAGGACGAACCGGTGAAATTGGGGCTTGTTGCTCCGAATTTTCCATTTATTTTAATTTTTACGAAGTTAATAAGAACAAATCATCAGCTAAATGTATTTTACATGAATAATGGAGAATCATTTGCATATTGTTATGGCCGAAAACCCCTTTCCCGCAGATGCGCCTAACTTAGCGGATGCTTATTTCATGATCAAGGCGCTCAAAACCAGTGGTACAAGGGTTCATTTACATTGGTTTGTTGAATATTACGCTGAAAGGTCTATTCCAGCTGATTTTTTTGACTCAATTGACTTCTATAAACGAGAAAAAACAAAAATCAGTTTCAGCACAGATCTACCCTACCATGTTTCAACAAGATCGGATAAACGCTTGGCAGCAAAATTGAATGAAGACAGTCATCCTATTTTATTCTTTGGATTAAATACAACTTTTTCAGTCTATTCCAAATCATTTCAAAAAGACAGGAAGATTGCAATTCGTTTAAGTAGAAATGAATCTGCCTATTACCAAGACCTTGCAGAAATAGTACCCTGGAGAGGAAAAAAGATTCATTTTCAAATTGAAGCCTGGAGATTTTCGAATTATATCAAAAGAATAACTGCAAATAAAATCACTTTTTTTGCAACCCCACTAATTAGCGCCTTCGTTCAGAAAATAAAAAAGGATTCCCAACATTTTACACTTCCCGTATTTACAGGATTTCCGGCGCTGTTTCATTATCCAGAAAAAGGGAGTTTCTGTCTTTTTCATGGACGACTCTCAAACAAAGAGACAGCGTATGCTGCATTTTGGCTTTTAGAGCATGTTTTTAATACGCTTGAAATACCTTTTGTTATTGCGGGCTCAGACCCCTCCCCTGAACTGGAAAGAGCTGCGCATGTTAGATCCCACACTTGTTTGGTATCAAATCCGAGTGACAAGGAAATGATGGAACTCATAAAAAAAGCACAATTGGTGGTGAATCCTTCGTTTATCAGAATTGAGGAAAATGAGTATTTGAATCAATCGCTTTCCTTGGGCAGGCATGTATTAATCAATCGCAAATCAACAAAAGATAAAAAAGCCCGAGAGATTTGTCATTTAGCCCGAACTCCCGAAGATTTCACAGAAAAAGCACAACAACTCTTTGAAACCGATTTCTCTGAAGAAGAGAAATTCTCCAGGCAATCCTTTCTAAATGAAAAATTCAAAGACGATGAGGGACTCGCTTTGATGCTTAAATGGCTATCGTAGCATTATCAATTACTTTTCCACCTTCTGTTCTGATCATTCTTGCTGGATATTTATTGATAACCATGTAATCGTGTGTTGCCATCACAATAGCAGTACCCAAATCCTTACTGATTTGAAAAAGTAAATTCATGATTTCATCTGTGGTTTCCGGATCTAGGTTACCAGTAGGCTCATCTGCTAAAATTAACTTTGGAGAGTTAAGAAGCGCACGTGCAATATCTACCCTTTGTTGCTCACCTCCAGATAATTCGAAAGGGTATTTGAAGCCCTTCGTTTTTAGTCCCACTTTACCCAACACCTCATCTATTTTATCTTCAATTTCTTTCTCGTTTTTCCAGCCGGTAGCCTTCAATACAAACTTTAGGTTCTCGTGTACATTTCTGTCTGTAAGCAATTGAAAATCTTGAAAAACGATACCAATATTTCTTCTAAGAAAAGGGACTGTTTTCCATGTAAGGTCTTTTAAATCGAAACCCGCTACAACGGCCCTGCCATTTTTCAAGGTCAATTCCCCATAAAGGGTTTTCAATAAACTTGATTTTCCTGATCCCGTTTTTCCAACCAAGTAAACAAATTCACTTCGTGAAACATCTATATTTACATCACTCAAAATGAGGGACTCGCCCTGGTAAATATTGGCATTGCTTATTTCTAAAACAACATCACTCATAAAAATAATTGTTATTCAAAGATATGTTTATCTGCACCATAATGAATTTCAAGCGATTTCTTTTCTGATTCAACCACCTTTCCTATCACCCTGGCTTCTACGCCATATTTTTCTGCTATGGCTATCATGGCATTTGCATTGTTTTCATCGGTATATATTTCCATTCTACAACCCATGTTAAATACCTGCAACATTTCACGATCATCTGCGCCACTGGCTTCTTTGATTAAACTAAAAACAACTGGCGTATCAAATAGGTTGTCTTTAATTACTTTCATTGGCCCAGGAAGGTATTTCAAGCATTTTGTTTGACCACCACCGCTGCAATGAATTAGTCCTAAAACAGCTTCGAAGTGATCAAGCAGAATTTCTTTGATAATGGGCGCAAAAGTACGGGTTGGACTTAACACCAATTTACCAGCATTCACATCATAGCCTTCAATATCAATTTTATCTGTAAGCTGGTGCTTGCCAATATAAACTACATCAGACGACAACGAGGGGTCGTGGGATTCTGGATATTTATTTGCATAATAGGTAGAGAACATATCATGCCTTGCGCTGGTGAGCCCATTGCTCCCTATACCACTGTTGTATTCATTTTCATATACCGCTTTCCCAGAACTAGACAGTCCCACAATCACCGCACCTGGCTTGATTTTTTCATTCGTGATTAACTTATTTTTTGGCCAACGGGCAGTCATGGTGCCATTTACAGCAACTGTCCTTACCACATCCCCCACATCAGCAGTTTCACCCCCTAAATAATGTACGTTGACACCCATATCAGAGAGACTCGAAAACAATGAACTTGTACCATCGATTATTTCTTTCAAAACCTCACCAGGAATAAGGTTTTTATTGCGGTCTATGGTTGAATTGAAAATAATGTTATCATACACACCAATACACAAGAGATCGTCTAGGTTCATCACAACCGCATCCTGGGCAATTCCTCGCCATACAGAAATATCACCTGTTTCTTTCCAATACAAATAAGCCAGTATGCTTTTGGTACCCGCACCATCTGCATGCATTACATTGATGTAATTATTGTCACCTGAAATGAAATCTGGATAAACTTTGCAAAAAGCATGGGGAAATAAGCCTTGGTCCAGCCCTTTTATGGCCTCGTGTACTTCTTCTTTTTGAGCTGAAACTCCTCGTTTGTTGTATAAACTCATGTGATGGATTGGTATTGGCAAAACTACTTTAGATGATTGAAATGACAAGTTTTTAGAATCATTCTTATTATCCGGATGTAGATAATCCCTTTTCAATTATTTT
>JBFYPP010000057.1:0-10118 GCA_041303255.1 Chitinophagia bacterium
TACGCTGACCCGCTGGGATATTGATGTCTAAATTATTTAGATCAAGCGTTTTTGCAACGTTTTGTACTGAACCAGCAGGTATCGTATAAAAATTTACATAGTTCTCTCCTTTGAGTGTATAGGATGTCTTATTAAAATAATGTGCATTCAAATCCAAAGGAGTTGATGGATCTATTTTCAGGGCAACTCCATTCGGTAAACTAAAATCATTATTGACATCACTACCACCACCCATGTAAATGTGGTTCTGGATATTTTCACCATTGATTGTACCGTTGGGATTTCTGAGATCACGCAAAACGTTTTCAGTAGGAAGTTGCAATGCACTTCTAAAATTATATACTACTAAGTGGTGACTATTCGACATACCTCTTAGCTGAATCCTGTTTACATAAACTGTTCCGGTATTGGGTGTGTTTTTTCGGATAAATACTTCGCGCTCAAAATTGGCAGGTATATCAAAAGGATCAATCTTCAATTGAAATCCTGTTCCTGCAACTGGTGGCGACAAAGGTTCTATTTGTGGTTGACAAGGATTTTTATTTTCAAGCAGTATTTCGTTGACAGAACCATCGGTTGCGCTGGCACCATTGATAATCCATTTACGTATAAACTCAACCTCTCCTTGTGTGAGAAAATTTCCTCCCAAAGGCATGTGCGCTCCAAAATTGGCAGTCGATGCATGGTGGCCTGTCTCGCATGCAATTTTATGCACGAGAAAACTATTGTCAGGATCCTTTGGATTAACCAGTTTCAAACGCAAATTAGCAGCAGCCGAATTTTTAGCAAGCACGCCAACCAAATTGGCATAGGATTTACCAGGCGTTAGCACCAGTCCGTGTTTTGCGAAGGATGCATCTGAAGTAGAAGCGTGACAACCGGATAAGGCACAAGAGACATTCAGTATTTTTTCTTGTATGATGTCGAAAGAGGGTTTGACTGCAGTTTCCGAAGTTGATTTTTTTTCACAGGCTTGTATGAGTATAATTATTCCGCATAGAAGAGTCAATAGCTTAATGGGACTCATCTTATAAATCAAACGGTTCGTCATGTGCCGATTTTATAGAAAAGGGTACCGAAAGTTACAAAATTTATCTTTGTATTATCTTAATTTTACATCAGCTTAATCCTATTCTATGTATACAATCCTGAAACGAATTGTAGTATGCAGTTTGATAAGTATTATACTAACTGCTTGCGATAAACAACCGCCTTCAATTCCTGTTGAGGACAGTACCCCTCCGCAGATTACGATCAACACAGTTGTCACAGGTTATGAAATCATCTGGGGATTTGATTTCCTTCCCAATGGCGATATGATCTTTGTTGAAAAGCGCGGTAAGATCTATCGTTACACAAATGGTGTTGTAACTGAATTGACCGGATTCCCAGTTGTGCGAAGCAGTGGACAAGGTGGATTGATGGATGTTCGAGTGCACCCCGATTATTCTACCAATGGTTGGGTCTATGCCAGTTATGCAGCTACTGCAACCAATGGTACAGGAGATCTTCGCGTGCTTCGATTTAAAATTGCAGGTAATGCAGTTCAAAATGTAGAAATAGTCTTTCAGACTGGGGGTGGCAATAACTGGAATGGTCATTATGGATCGCGTTTGGCTTTTGATGCAAACCGTATGCTGTATATAGCAGTTGGAGAAGGCGGAACTGGTAGTTATGGTGGACCCAATGCGAGCAACCGCAACTCCTCTAACACAGCCTCTCCCTGGGGAAAGATTCATCGCATTACTTCATCAGGTGGTGTTCCCTTAGATAACCCTGTATTACCCGGACAAACCACAGCCAGTACAATTTTTGCATATGGCATACGTAATCCTCAAGGAATGGTTATCCATCCAACTACAGGAGCGATCTGGGTATCAGAGCACGGACCCAAAGGTGGAGATGAGATTAATATCATTAACAAAGGTGGTAATTATGGTTGGCCTAATTATTCGCTGGGAATGAATTACGACAACACAATTATTTCACAGGGACATACCGCATCGGGTATTGTGGCGCCTTCATTTTCCTGGACACCTTCTATAGGCGTAGCTGGAATCACATTCATTACGAGTAATTCTTTTAAAGAATGGAAGGGAAACCTGTTGGCGAGTGGACTTGCTTCGCAACAACTTCATCGGTGTATAATTAACGGATCAACTATAACTTCTGCTGGGACAATTGCTGGTATCAATGGCAGGGTTAGACATGTTGCACAATCTCTGGATGGTTCAGTTTATGTGTCTGTTGAAGGTCCGGGTAGGATATTGAAAATCACTGCACAATAATTGAATCAGAAGCGAAAGTATTTCCAAATTCAAGATTTAAACTATCCGGAAGTTCATGGGTTAGAATTTAAAAGAAACTTCAAATACTGAAATTTAGTCACTCAAATGACATTATTTAGTAGAATTTAGTCATCATGATGACAATTTTCTATAATTGAAATTAAATTTAGCAAAGACAATAAAGCTAAGCTTCCACTTGCTTTTAAGTCAGCATATCCTGAAGCAACTTTTCAGATCATCAATTCAGATAATTACTTAGACTTCATTCTATAAAATTTCTAATAGCAGAATATTTTAAAAAGATTAATCTATTTAGAAATCCAGTTGAATACGTGCAAATAAATACCTGCCATTCATGCCAATTTGTGTTACTCTTCGGGAATAATTGGATTGGTTGTTTAACGTAACTTGGTTGTTGTTTATTATGTTTCTTTCTTTTGCGGTTTGTGTCTCTACAAATTGATTATAGGTTGGACTTCCAACAAGTACATCTAATCTTTTATAGCTGCCTTTTGAAGCAATAAGTTTATCTGAGTAAATATCAAATAAATTATTTGTGCCTGTGCTCAATCTTAGTGTTTTAGATAGTTTGTATCCAATAGTTAAGTCTGTAATAACTTTTCCTCCCAATTCTTGTATAAAAAACCAGTTGGTACTACCTCCAGCATCAACATGGGTTACGCTTCCGAAGTACGTATTACGCAGGTAAATGTTGAACTTTCCAGCATTATAAGTAGTAAGAAATGAACTTTTTAATTTTGTGTTTCCGTCAATAAGTAAAGCTTTATTGATAGGACTTAAATACGTTGCATCTCTTCCAATTAGTTTGTCTGATATTTTTGTTTTACCTAAAAACTTTCTATCTGTAAATGTACTTGCTGATTCTATTCTAATGGATTGACTATTGGATAATTTAAAATGGTAAGTAAAGATTACATCAATACCAGATGTACTAAGGTCTATGGCATTGGCCATGAAAACACCTCTTGATGCATTGTTCAAAAGAAGGATATCATATATCTCCTGTTCTTGAGAAGTGCCACCGTCTTTTCCTTGAAAAGCATCAGTTAAGATGACTTTATCTCTAACTTTAGTGGAGAAGCCATCAATTGTGGCCGTAAAATTTTTGGCTTTTATTGTAGCGCCTATACTAAAGCTTTGAGCAATTTCAGGCCTTAAATTCGGGATACCAAGTAACTCAGCAGCCTTGCTGTTATTAGGAAGCGTTGCGTCATCAATTGGAACACCGCCTTGGAATACTGTTGACGTCTTGGTTAAAAAACGTTGTTGAAGTGCGGGAGCACGGAAACCGGTACTTGCAGATCCCCTGATAGAAAATTGATCGGTTGCTTTGAAGCGACCTGCAATTTTCCAACTGAGGTTATCTCCAAAATCACTGTAATTTTCATAACGAAGTGCAACATCGAATAATACTTTTTTGACAGGTTCAAATTCTATATCTGAATATAGCGCAACAGAGCTTCTATTTTCATCCATTGAGTTGTCTGGTCTAAAACCAGGAAAAACCTGTGATGCACCTGCAGGTATACCTGTAACGTTATCAGCCAGTTTAACAGCTGTTGGTGTTCCACCAATTAGATCTACTTGTCCATTGGTTCGGCGCATGTAATTTCCCCAAGAGGCTTCCTCACCTTGTTCTTGTTTATAGTTCTCAAATCTGTGCTCAACTCCAAATGCAAGATGGCTTTTCCATTTGGTACCAATATCTTTTGAAATATCAAAATTTGTGGTGTTTTGTCTAAAGCTTAAGGTGCCTGCATCAAATTCTTTTTGGGTTGAACCATTGTTGTACCATGCAGAAACATTTAGTGAATTTTTAATAAGGAAAGAGAAACTGTTTTGTCCATATACATTGCTAAGGTCATAATTCCAAGCACCTATTTTTCCTTTCAAACCTGTACCAAAAGAAATGTCACCAATTCTTGAACTGATTTCAGGTAAAAAACCTTTAGGGTAGATTGCTGGTATATTAGCAGCCTGGTAGGGCATTCTGTAAATACCTGCTGAATTACCATTTCGTAAACCAAGAATACTGAAAAAATAAAACTCACTGCTTCCTTTCGTTTTCAAAGCTCCATTGATGACACCCTGAATATTGCTGCTGCGCGATTGTCCGACGCGCATTTGAAATAAATTTCTTGTAACGCCCAATTGACTGAGCAATGCATTACTTGCTGAATCACCTGAAATTCGGTTGTCAAGATCACCAGTTCTTTCTCCCGAACGTAAGGTTGGTTCACGCTGGTCATAGTTAACTGTTACATTCAAAAAGCTTTCTTTGGTCTTACCTATTTGAAAGCCATAGTTCAGTGATGTGTTTAATTTTTGTCCATCTACTACTTTGTTATTAATGTATACTGGATCAATTCCTTGAGGAAAATTTCCTGAATTGGTATGGGTAAAATTTTGATGGGTAGTGACGTTTGACCCATAACTAATTAGGGCTCTACCTTTGTTGACGGATTTGTTTAGCTGAACATTTATAACACCAGCGATAGCATCTGATCCATATTGAGCAGCAGCTCCATCCCTTAAAACTTCAATACGTTCGATACCTGCACTACTAATTGCATTGAGGTCAGTACCTACAGATCCTCGTCCCATGGTACTATTGACATTAACAAGGGCAGAAGTGTATCTTCTTTTACCATTGATCATTACAAGCGTCTGGTCCGGACCTAGTCCACGAATTGTTGCAGGATCAATATGATCAGTGCCATCAGCGACTGTTTGTGTGGTTGAATTAAATGAGGGAGTAATATTATTAAGGATATCAGTGATACTTGTTTGCGGAACTTCTGTTATCAGTGTTTTTATGTCAAATACATCTACCGGCACCGTTGACTCAATTTTTGAACGAGGTAATCTGCGGCTACCAATTACAACAACTTCTTCGACGTCGGTTGAACTAACTTTCATTTTAACGGAAATATTTGTACTATCCCCTAGTAAGACACTTATTAATTTATAACCACTAAAATTGATTTCCAAGTAGGCTCCTTTCTCTGCATTGATGGAGAAAGTCCCATTGATCGTGCTGAGTACTTTTGTTGTTGTATTCTTCACAGAAACCGTTGCACCTTGCAATGCCTTGCCATTCTCGTCTAAAATGGTTCCCGTGTATGTTGTTTGTTGAGCAAATACTATAAATGGGAATATGATGAATATGAGCGAAAGAATGATTTTCATCGATGTAAATTAAAGCATTTCTTTAACTACCCAAATGTCAAACTAGATTAGTAAATTCATGGTATTAAACAACCCACCATGAAATTTCGTCTACTTCTCTCATTTTTGCTGATAGTCGTGATTACATCTCAAGCACAGGACACACTTGCTATCTATCGCAAGCTGGCTGAAATTGCAGTCATTGATCAGAAAGTGATGATTACGATGCGTGATGGAGTAAGACTTGCGACAGACATATACCGACCAAAAGGTGGTGGTAAACATCCGCTCATATTATCTCGCACACCCTATAATTTCAACAGTTGGGTTGATGGGAAGATGACTGCCCGCAGTTTTGAAGAAGCCTACGAAGCGGTGAGTCGCGGTTACGCTTTTGCTGTACAAAATGAACGTGGTCGCTTTTTCTCTGAAGGCGAATGGGATATTCTTGGTACGCCAGTCACCGATGGTGATGATGCTTTTAGCTGGTTTGCAGCCCAATCTTGGTCGAATGGCAAAATTGGATTGATTGGTTGTTCATCTACCGCCGAATGGCAAATGGCCGTTGCTGCAAGAAAACATCCTGCTCTTGGTGCGATAGTTGCTCAAGGATTTGGTGCAGGCGTTGGTAAAGTTGGCCGTTTTCAGGAACAAGGCAACTGGTTTCGTGGTGGTGCGCAGCAAATGTTGTTTACATCCTGGTTGTATGGAACGCAGAATGATCAATTCAGACCTACGCTTCCAAAAGACATTACACAGCAGGACTTGATTCGTATTTCGAGGTTTTATGATATGGCGACAGAAATGCCGCGTGTGGATTGGGGGAAAGCGTTCAATCACTTACCAGTGAATGAGATCATTCTTAATGTGGATGGTCAGCGTGGTATTTATGAAAATATGATTGCGCGTAAACCCAATGATCCGCAGTGGTATTCAGGTGGATTGTGGCACGATAATATGCCGATTGATGTACCGGGTTATTGGTTTGTTTCCTGGTTTGATGTTTCTTCTGGTCCGAATATTGAATTGTTCAATCACCTGCGTAATTCTGCAAAAGACAGAACTGTTGCAGATAATCAATATTTAGTGATTGCTCCTGTTTTACACTGCTCTTATAAGCGTGCATCGGAAGACACAAAAGTTGGACAACTGAGTGTTGGTGATGCAAGATTAAATTATGATGAGCTTACATGGTCTTGGTTTGATCTTCATTTAAAAGGTGAAGCGAATGATTTCAAACAAAAAAATCCTCGTGTGCGCTACTATACCATGGGTGCAAATAAATGGCAAGCTGCCGATAGTTTCCCATTACCTGGAACACGTATACAAAATATGTGGCTTAACAGTGGTGGACATGCTAATACTAAAAATGGTGATGGTGCACTGATTACTTCAGCACCTGCCAAATCTCCAGCGAAAGATGCGCCAGATACCTTTACCTATGACCCAATGAAGCCTGTTCCTTCTGTCGGCGGTAACGTATGCTGCACAGGCAATGCTATTCAAGGTGGTTCTTTTGATCAATCAGAACTGGAGCTTCGCGATGATATTCTAGTCTATACTTCAGAACCACTAACAGAAGGTATCGAAGTAACTGGTTTCATTGAATCTACCTTGTTTGTTTCATCGACTGGAGCTGATACGGATATTACTTTGAAGTTAATTGATGTACATCCTGATGGCAAGGCTTATAACCTTGATGAAACGATACAGCGTATGCGCTATCGCGAGGGATATGATAAAGAAGTATTTATGGAAAAAGGGAAAGTATATAAAGTAAATATGAGTCCCATGGTGACCAGTAATTATTTCGCAGCTGGACATCGCATTAGGATTGAAGTTTCAAGCAGCAACTTCCCTCGTTTTGATCGTAACCTTAATACAGGTGGCGCCAATTACAATGAATCGAAAGCGGTTACTGTGCAGAACACCATTCATCATTCAAAATTGTATCCTTCGGTTGTAAAGATTCCAATAGCTCCGAAGAAATAAATTAAAAAGAAATTATTTTAACTCTATCTCAAACAGTTCATTCACTAGCTTATCATGAATTATTCAGCAAAAACTGTATTTTATTTTGGTATTTATTTGGCTTGTACAGGACTAGTTTTTTTATTTGTTGCTGAGCCAATCATCTCTCTGCTTCAGTTGCCGGCAACTCCATCTGGATGGTCAAGTGTAGTAGGTTTGCTTGCTTTGGTCATAGGAGCATACTACATCGCTTGCGGAAAAGCCAATAGCGAAACATTTATAAGGGCAACGCTGTTTGTTCGGTGGGCATTTGCAATAGGAGCAACTTTGCTATTTGTGGTTGGGCAAATGCCAGTCTCTATCATTTTATTTGGTGGAGTGGATGCTTTGGGGGCAGTATGGACAGCAATGGCACTGAAATCAACGAAAGCCAAATAATTAGTTACTTGATTTCCATTCAACCGTTACAATTATTTCATTTTTTCTTCCCACAAGTTGATAGGGGGGATTGTATCCTAGATATCTAAAATGACCAATTGATTTTATCCCTTTGTTTCCCAATGCTTTTTCGAGTTCCGCTGCATATTTTTTGATAGATCCATCATTCGCAAATCCTCCAAAAGCAATAGCCGCAACATATTCTCCAGCCGTTTGATGTAGCTGGACGTTGGCATCATTTGGACGAGGAAGGTTGTTAATGTCGTAAGCTGATGGCATGACGAAACTCATGGAAGAACCCTCATCGCTAATGTCCATGTGCACAGGGGTTGTCATTGCAATCTTGGAAGAGGATTCGTTGTTGCCGAAAATATAACCCGCTATCTTCCTAAAACCATTACCGGAGAGCTCCCTATAGTTTTTGGCAGAGGATTGAATTGTGGCAAAAGTAGCAGGCGGGTAATACCTTATCTCAAAGTCGTCTTCTTTTTTGATGACCTTGTATGCCTGTTTTTCAGTTCTATTTGTTGAGATTGCCATAAATGATTGAAATACGACCAAAATCACTAAAACGCTTATTATTGCTATTGTCATTTTTTTCATACCAATGTATATTATATATAACAACTGGCATATGATTTATGTTCGGTATGGCCTATGATGCTTTTGGGCATTCATGTATTGGTGTAAAAAAGCCTCGATTCAATCGAGGCTCTTGTAAATTATTCTACAACAACAATGCCCTTTGCCAATAGATTGACTTCTCTCTTTGGCTGTGTGATGGCGTCTATTTCCGCTTGTGATTTCTTTGCATCTTCTGCATAATGCTTGAGCTCCTTTACAGATGTTGTTTTCATAGATACTTGCCCCTCAATTACGACAGTCTTTCCTTTTGCTGCCAACGGAACAAAAAACCCATAATCTTTCATCTTCACCATCGCCTGGTTGCCGTCTGGTAATTCCAGCTTGAGCCAGCAGCCTTTATTGGGACAAACTTCAAGAATTTTTGCCTTGATTTTTATATCCTCCAACTGTGCACCACCTTCGAGTTGCGTTACAACATCTGCAATCGCAACTGCACCCTTGGCTTTGACTTTCGCTCCATAAACATCACCCGTATTGGCATCACCTGCTGGTGGTTGTGAGAAAGAAAAATAAGATATCGTGGTAGCGATGGCTATTAGTAGTAATTTTTTCATGGAAGTTGTTTAATTGTTAGATAAAGTTAATGAATCATTGCAAGGAGGATAACAATCAATTTCTATTTCTTTTATTTTACAAATACCATGCAGTGCTGCCAGGGGAGGTTAGTGTAGTTTTTTTCTAATCGAAAGCCTGCTTTCTTCATTTCTTTGATGGCTTGCGATTCACTCATTTTATGAATGGTCTTTATTGGGACAGCATCATCTTCCATTCTGAATTCTACCAAAACGATTTTCCCATTTGGCTTTAGTGCGTTGTACATGGATGTTCCCATTTCATAGGGAAAAGAAAATTCGTGGTAAACATCCACCAGTAACATCAAATCTATACTTTCAGCTGGGAGCAAAACGGATGTTTCTGATCCAAGCACCGGTTGAATATTTGATATTTTTTCGCGTTTAATTCTTTCATTGAGGAAAGCAATCATTTCTTGCTCAACATCTACAGCATATACTTTTCCATTCCCAATTTCTTTTGCTATTAATCTGCTGTGGTAGCCGCTACCTGCTCCAATATCTGCCACTTTCATGCCTGGCTTCAAGTTGAGGTTTTTTAAAAGCGCAAGGGTATTTTCTTCAAAGTCACGTTCTGGTCGCTCTAGCCATTCAATTCCATAGTGGCTCATCACTTGGGCAATTTGTCTACCCATGTACCATTTCCTTATACCATTTATATCGCCGCCTTTATAGGTATAACGTTCTTGTCCGTTTGTACAAAAAGTAACAAACAAACAAAGGATGACAAGTTGAATACGGTGAAACTGTTTCATGTTCTATTGAGCACCAAATATCCGAAGCTTTTTTATTAACTCAGAGTTTTACTCCAACAGTTACAAAATAATTTATTGGTTCTGCAGGCATTAAACCTGGACCAGGATAGCCACTTGCTCTTCTTGTGAAATATTTTTCATTCAATAGGTTGTTAACACCACCTTTTACAAAAAATCTTTCATTGAATTTGTAAGTGCCGCTAATATCAACCAATTTGTATGCTGGTATTGGTCCATTTACCCCACTGCTATTAGCAGTT
>JBFYPP010000058.1:0-10054 GCA_041303255.1 Chitinophagia bacterium
AGATACGAGAGAAGCCAACTCTAGTCCATCCATTGAAGGTACTTTACCGAGCATCAACTTTAAGGCTTCTACATCGGTCTCTTCAGACGAAATGATGCAGTTCATGGCACCTTTTTCACGAATATGTGTAACAAGGGCGCGTGTATCTATATCTTCAATAGATACTACCCCTTGTTGAATCAGGTAGTTTTGTAAAGAATCAGTAGCCATAATTCGGCTAAAACGCTCTTCTAAGTTTCTTCCAATTAATCCTTTAATTTTTACAGTCTCACTTTCTACGTCTTCAGGATTAACACCATAATTACCTGTGTGGACTGAATTCATAATCAACACTTGACCAAAATAACTAGGATCCGTAAAGACTTCCTGGTATCCGGTCATTCCTGTATTAAAACACAATTCTCCCGAGGTAGTGCCGATTTTTCCAAATGAACGGCCATGAAATACCATTCCATCTTCGAGAACCAATACTGCGGGCACTGAGGTTATTTCTTGTGTAGGCATGAATGATGAATTTAGTGCAAAATAAAAAAGGCAGGATCAAATGACCTGCCTTTATAAGGATAATTTATCAACATTTTTTTATTCAGCAGATTTTGATTCCTCTGAAGATGCTTCTGTTGCAGGAGCTTCATCAGTAGAAACTTCAGCTGTAGCTTTCTTTTTAGTAGAAGCACTTCTTCTTGTCTTCTTGGCTGGTGCTGCAGCTTCTGCAATTCCCTTACCATAGATTTCATTGAAGTCTACCAACTCAATCATCGCTCTTTCCGCATTATCACCAAGACGAATTCCCAATTTGATGATTCTGGTGTATCCACCTGGACGGGCAGCTACTTTTGGACCGATTACAGTGAAAAGTTCTTTCACCGCAGCTTTATCTTGTAGAAAAGAAAATACAATACGGTGGTTGTGCATGATCTGCTCTGTGCTTTCAACCTTTTTGGTTTTTGTAATCAAAGGTTCAATGTACATGCGCAAAGCTTTTGCTTTAGCATGTGTGGTTACAATACGCTTGTATGTAATCAATTGAGATGCAAGGTTAGACAAGAGGGCTTCGCGGTGTGCCTTCTTGCGGCCTAGGTTGTTGATTTTGTCTCCGTGACGCATGACTTTTTGTTTTTAGAGCTGTACCGTGTCAGGAATTACAGCCTGTTATAAAATAAGGTTACCCTTGTTTACGAATTAATACTCATCCACATCAATGCCTAACTTGGCAAGATCCATTCCGAAATGAAGTCCTCTTTCTTGAAGCACTTGTTCGATCTCAGACAAAGATTTTTGTCCGAAGTTCCTGAACTTCATCAAATCTTCTTGCTCATATTGTACCAATTGGCTCAAACTGTTGATTTTTGCAGCTTTAAGACAGTTGAATGCGCGAACAGAAAGATCTAAATCTTCTAAAGGTGTTTTCAATACCTTTCTAAGTTGAAGGGTTTGCTCATCTACAAGGTCTTCTTTCTTTTCTTCTTTGTTGTCGAAAGTGATGTTTTCATCAGTGATGATCATCAAGTGTTGAATTAGAATTCTTGAAGCTTGCTTTACAGCATCTTCAGGATGAATTGTTCCATCAGTAACTACATCCAACAATAATTTTTCAAAATCAGTACGCTGCTCAACACGGGTGTTTTCGATAGCATACTTTACATTTTTGATAGGCGTATAAATAGAATCAATTGCAATTAATCCAAATGGAGCTTCTTTCACTTGGTTGTCCTCTGCAGGAACATAACCTCTTCCTTTAGAAATATGAAGTTCGATGTTCAGTTTAGCAGAAGGATCCATTGTGCAAATCAGCAACTCTGGATTCATTACTTGGAAAGTACCAGTAACCTCATCTATCATACCCGCAGTGAAATCAGATTTTCCTTTTATAGACAATGTCAATTTTTCTGTCTGCACATCATGATCAAGAATTTTCTTGAACCTGATTTGCTTTAGATTGAGGATGATCTCGGTAACATCTTCAACAACTCCTTTTAAAGTTGCGAACTCATGGTCAGCACCTTCAATTACAATCCCAGAAATAGCATATCCTTCGAGAGAATTTAACAATACCCTACGAAGTGCATTACCTATGGTTACACCGTAACCAGGTTCTAAAGGACGAAACTCAAATGTTGCTTCGAAATCATTTGCTTTTTGTAGAACGATTTTGTCCGGTTGCTGGAAGTTTAATATGGCCATTTTAAATCCCTT
Source organism: Chitinophagia bacterium (assembly GCA_041303255.1). Lineage (GTDB taxonomy): Bacteria > Bacteroidota > Bacteroidia > Chitinophagales > Chitinophagaceae > Pollutibacter. Next base: position 2,197 of record JBFYPP010000058.1, read on the forward strand.
TTTTGTTATTAAGCTCGGCTAAACCGAGTGGATGTTATGAAAACCAGATATCGCTAGAGATATCAGGAAGTTTACTTAGAATACAATTCCACAATAAGTTGCTCCTTGATGTTCTCTGGCACGTTCGCCCTTTCAGGGTACATAATAAATGTGCCTGTCAATTCAGCCTCGTTGAAATCAACCCAACCAATCTTTGGATTTCTTGGTCTCATCAACGCTTTCAAAGCTTCATTGTCCTTGCTTTTATCCACCACAGATACTACATCTCCTGGTTTCAACTGGAAAGATGGAATGTTTACAACAACATCATTTACCATAATGTGTTTGTGAGATACCAACTGTCTAGAAGAAGGACGAGAAGGTGAAATACCCATGCGGTAAACAGTGTTATCAAGACGCGCTTCAAGTAATTTGATGAGGTTCTCACCAGTTACTCCTTTCAATCGAGCTGCCTCTTCGAAAGTTTTGCGGAACTGACGCTCCAACAAACCATAGGTATACTTTGCTTTTTGCTTCTCTTTTAACTGAATTGCATATTCTCCCAATTGCTTACGCTTGCGCTGTGCTCCGTGCTGTCCGGGAGGATTGCTGTTTTTGTCTAGGTACTTACAATTTCCAAGAATTGGTTCTCCGAAAATCCTAGAAATCTTTGTTTTGGGGCCTGTGTAACGTGCCATGTTTCTTTATTTTTTTGATTTTTTAAGAATGACAAGTGATTATGAAAAAATCATAAAACTGAATCACCTGCCCTTTATTAATATAAAATTATACGCGACGCTTTTTGGGAGGACGACATCCATTGTGAGGTAAAGGCGTAATATCCTTGATCATCACAACTTCAATTCCAGAATTGGCCAATGCCCTAATTGCACCTTCACGACCAGCACCTGGACCTTTCACATATACATCTACTTTCTTCAAACCTGCTTCCAAAGCCACACGTGCACAATCTTGTGCGGCCATTTGAGCTGCATATGGTGTGTTCTTTTTAGAACCCCTGAAACCCATTTTGCCTGCACTGCTCCAGGAAATAACCTGTCCAGTCTTGTTTGTTAAACTGATGATGATGTTGTTGAAGGTAGCGTTGATGTGGGCATCTCCGAAATTATCAACTTTTACTACTCTTTTCTTCGCAGCAGCCTTGGCGCTGTTCTGTTGTACTTTTGCCATAATTACTTTATATAGGTACTCAAAAATATGTCCAGGTTTTTCAACCCTTGTCTAACCCTCACCACACCAGCTTCAGGCGTCAGACAATTAAAATGGTGCTATATAATAACAGAAAAGCGGCAATAGCCACTCCCCTGAATTACTTATTTCTTAGGTGCCTTCTTCTTACCAGCAACCGTCTTCCTCTTTCCTTTTCTAGTACGAGAATTGGTTTTGGTACGTTGTCCCCTAACCGGAAGACCTTTCCTGTGACGAAGACCACGGTAACATGCGATATCCAATAGGCGTTTGATAGACATCTGTACTTCTGAACGAAGTTGGCCCTCTACCTTGAACTCATTGGTAATAATGGTTCTGATTGCATTTAGCTCATCATCATTCCATTGGTTAACTTTCTTGCTGAAATCAATGCCTGCCTTAGACAAAATGTACTGGGCAGTCGATTGTCCTACGCCAAAGATGTAAGTGAGACCAATCTCACCTCTCTTGTTCTTTGGCAAATCAATACCTGCGATACGAGCCATAGATGTTTATTGTGTTTACTTTTTGAATTTCTTTTGTTGATTAACCTTGACGCTGCTTGTAACGTGGATTCTTTTTGTTGATTACATACAACTTCCCTTTCCTGCGTACGATTTTGCAATCTGCGCTGCGTTTCTTGATGGATGCCCTTACTTTCATTTTTCGTTTTTTAACGCCTTTCAAATTTATTTATACCTAAAGATGATTCTACCCCTTGTTAGGTCGTAGGGACTCATCTCAACTCCTACTCTATCGCCTGGAAGAATTCGAATGTAGTGCATCCTCATTTTTCCAGAAATTGTAGCCAAAATCTCATGACCATTTTCTAATTTCACTTTGAACATAGCATTGCTTAGTGCTTCTATGATCGATCCGTCTTGCTTAATAAGTGCTTGTTTAGCCATGGTTTTTGGGAGCGCAAAGATAACCAAAACAGTCGAATAATAAAAAAAGTTTGTGATAATTTACCGGAAATCAGGTTTTTAGTTATAAAAATATAACCGAGATTTATATGCCAGGTTAGATAAATTATCATAAATAGCTGATTATCAAATAGATGAAAAAAATTGTATTGATATCGGATACCCATGGATACCTTGACGAAAGGTTCATCCCCTATCTAAATGTTTGTGATGAAATCTGGCATGCTGGGGATGTTGGCAGTGATCAGGTCTATGAAAGTTTAAAAAAAATCGCCCCGGTCAAAGCTGTTTTTGGGAATATTGATGGCAATCCGTTAAGACATGAACTACCTGAATGGATGGAATGGGAAACAGAATCGGTGAAAGTATTGATGACGCATATTGGCGGCAGACCCCCAAAATTCTCAAAGGATGTGTTAAACAAACTGAAAATATCTTCCCCAAAAATTTTTATCTGCGGTCATTCCCATATTCTGCTGGTTCAATATGTAAAAGAATTGGATTGCTTACACTTAAACCCAGGCGCCGCAGGTAAACACGGATGGCACAAAGTACAAACCATCCTCAAATTTGAAATTGAAGGGAGTGATATAAAGAACATGGAGGTAGTAGAACTGGAAAGGAAATCCCGGTAAAAATTACATCCCAGGAAACCAAGGTCTTCCTACTTCTCTAAAAGGCCAAGGAACAGCAACCAAAATAAGAACCAATGCGATTAAGAAGTAGCGAAATGCTTTTTTGTATTTAGTGGTGTCCTCTACCGATTTCTTGGCCATGCCATGTGCAAGCGTGATGAATACAATTGCAAGAATCATTGATACTGGGTGCTCCACTTGAAAGAACCGGGTTGTGGAATTCTTCATCACTTCTCCGAAAGAACGATTAGGACCGGTAAACAATCCCAAACTTCCAAATGTCCACTGATACAAACCCAACAACAATGTGATGTGGGATGCAATCATAGTAAACAACCAAATTTTTTTATCTGCTGCTGCAAACTGTTTCTTACTCGTCCATCCCACATAACTTTTATAAATAGATACCAACAACAAAATGAGAATGATCCATCTTAAAAGGTTGTGTAAGTGTATGAGTCCGGTTTGCATAATATAACTTTTAGTCTTTTTCAAAAGTAATGTAAGCAAATGAATTAACTGAAAATTGACAGAAAAAATATATGTACTGCCCAATCTATTTATCTTGCAGCATGCCCGCATTGAAATTCGAATTGGAAAAAACAGATACCGGCTCTAAAGCAAGGGCAGGAACCATCACCACTGATCATGGTAAGATTCAAACACCCATTTTTATGCCAGTGGGTACAGCCGGAACAGTTAAGGCTGTTTCACAACAACAACTCAAAAATGAAGTAAACGCACAGATCATTCTTGGTAACACTTACCACCTCTATCTAAGGCCTGGAATGGAGGTATTAAATTCGGCTGGCGGATTACACAAATTCAATGGATGGGATAAACCCATTTTGACTGATAGTGGTGGCTATCAAGTTTTTTCATTGGCTTCTAACAGAAAAATTAGTGAAGATGGTGTTGTCTTCCAAAGCCACATTGATGGGTCTAAACACTTGTTTACTCCTGAAAAGGCAATGGACATACAACGCACAATTGGAGGAGATATCATTATGGCCTTTGATGAATGCCCACCTTATCCCAGCGAATACAAGTATGTAAAAAACTCAATGGAACTTACCCATCGCTGGTTAGACAGGTGCTTCACACAATTTAATCAAACGGAAGACCTCTATGGGTATACTCAAAATTTATTTCCGATTGCACAGGGCGGTACTGAAAAAGATTTAAGAAAAGCTTCTTGCGAATACATCGCTTCAAAAAATGCTGCTGGAAACGCGATTGGTGGCTTAAGTGTTGGTGAACCTACTGAACTGATTCATGAATATTGCGGATGGGCTTGTGAACATTTACCAGAAAACAAACCAAGGTATTTGATGGGTGTTGGTACACCTACTGACTTGCTTGAATGTATTTCATTGGGCGTGGATATGTTCGATTGTGTAATGCCAACACGCAATGGAAGAAACGGCATGCTGTTTACCACACAAGGAATTATCAATATTGACAATAAAAAATGGGAGCTGGATCATTCTGTACTCGATCCTGTTCTTGAAAATGAAACTTCAAGGTATTACTCAAAATCCTACTTAAGACATTTGATTAAAAGTAAAGAGCTTTTGGGATTAACGATTGCGAGTATTCAAAATCTTGCTTTCTATCTTTGGTTAGTAAAAGAAGCAAGATCTAAAATTATTGATGGCTCTTTCGCCTCGTGGAAAAAAGATATACTAACAGTTATTAACAGAAGACTTTGAGTCCATTTTATTTTTATAAATTTGAATTCCTACTTTGAAATCTCACCCTTTATGAAAAATATTTTAGCGGTCTGTCTGTTTATTTTCTTTTCTACTTCGATACAATCTCAAGACAAAGAATTATTTGAGAAACAACTTTTTGTATTAGGAGAAGATACCCTACCCTGCAGAATTTTAACCCCAATTAATTTTCAAATTGGTAAAAAATATCCGTTGGTAGTTTTCTTACATGGCGCAGGCGAAAGAGGAAGCGACAATATTGCACAACTCAATTGGGGTGCAGATTTATTCCTAGACTCTACCAACAGAGTAAAGTTTCCAGCAATCGTGGTTTTCCCGCAATGTGCTACTAACGATAAATGGGCGGAGTACAACAAAAATACAAATGCAGACAGCACTGGTTATGAATACAAAACGGACGCCCCAATTAAAAAGTCTTTAAAGCTCGTTAGTGCGTTTATTGACACTTTATTGGCATCCGGACAAATTGACAAATCAAGAGTGTACATTGGCGGACTCTCAATGGGAGGATTTGGTACGTATGAATTGCTTTGGAGAAAACCCAATGTATTTGCTGCAGCATTTCCCATTTGCGGCGCAATGAATCCTGCAAGAGTAAAAGACTTTAGGAAAAATCTTCCGCTTTGGATTTTCCATGGCAACAAAGACATGATTATATATGTTGCAAATTCACGGTTGATTTACAATTTGACAAAAATATCCAACCCATTGGTCCGTTATACCGAATACCCAGGAGTTGGGCACGATAGCTGGAAAAATGCATTTGCAGAACCAGAATTACTTCCATGGCTTTTTTCTCAACGGCAAAAAATAGCGAAGTAAATTAAAAATCAACGGCACAACCAAACAAGAAGTTTTTCGTTGGTGCAGGATTGAAGAAGCGCCCACCAAATGCATTGATATCGTTTCCTAAACTGTATTGCTGATTGCTCATGTTATCAATTAACAAAAACAAATCAACAACATGTCCCTTTAGCTTCCCCTTCCAACCTGCCTTTCCCTGCCACAATCTGTAAGGTGCTGCAAAAACAACATTTGCATCATTTAAAGGCATGCTACCTGTATAATTAAAATTTAAATTCAGATAATAATTCTTCAAATAAGCTGCATAAACGCCTGCCGTAAAAACTTGATTGGGAACACCCGTCAGTTTGTTGTTTTTAAAGTTGTTGTTCCCCAATTGATAATCACCAAACTTAAAATCATTGAGGGTCATAGACCCTTGCAGTTGCAATACATTGATATTTTTACTTCCCGGCTTATTGAGCAACAACCAAGAAAATTCAGACTCAATACCTTTTTGAATCACCTTGCCTGCATTTGTAAAATACTCTGCCCCTGCAGCATTGGTCTGCCTTACAATGGCTTCCTTTAAATCAAATCTAAAAAAAGATGTACTGATGGAGAACCTACCATTTAAAGCAGACCACTTAACTCCAACTTCTTTGTTCCACCCAAATTCTGATTGTAATCCAGAATAAACACCTCCGGCAGATGGTCTAATTTCTGCAATTGTTGGAGAGGAATAGCCCTTGGCTATTTGCGCATAAACAGAAAGACCTTGTGATGGCAAGAAAGACACCGCAACTCTTGGCAGAAATTGATTTCCAAAATTAACAGGGACCTTTCCATTGGTAGGCACCCCTATTGTTCTAGCAATATTGTATCCAAAATAGTTGAAACTAAAGCCTGCCTGTATTTTCAGAAAACTAAAAGGATCCACATTAATCTGAGAGAAAGCAAACTGCTGTTTAGCCATCACTTCATCCCTTACCAGATTTGCATCTGGCTTTCCACCTATATTACCAGTACTGTCGATTCTGTAATCTCCTCTCTGCACTTCAACACCAGTAATCCATTGATATGGAATCCGCTTGTTGTTTTCGTAAACAAATTTTGTACGTATTCCAATATTTAACTCATTTCTCCGCTCATAATTTGTGATGAATGGATTTCTGAACCCAGTAAAAGAGGCAGAAAAAGAACTAACGGTTTTCCAATGATTGTTCAATTTAAAAGTAGTTGAATAACCAAGTAGCGCAGTCTTGTTAAAGATTTGAGCTTCCTGTGCTTGTGCCGATGGCAGTGTAGGTGTTGCTGGCCTTGACTGTCTTGGGTTAGCTAGCAATTGCACTTGGTTAAGTCCGCCAGGTGTTTGATAGGAAAGATCTGAAAACAACAGCAAAAAATCAGCACTGTATTTTCTGCTTTCTTTAAATTTTACACGCAACTGTAAATTGTCTTTCCTCATTCTACTTTGAGTACGATAACCATCAGATTGGTTGTGACTCTGTAGCAATTGAAGGGTATAAGCTGATGTATTTTTTTGGTATTGCACCGATTGGTGTAATGAACCAAAGCTGCCTCCTGCTATCCTAACCTGAAGCCTTGAAGTATCCACCAAGGCTTCACTCAATAAAGCATTTCCCGATAAAAGCACAGCCCCTCCAGTACCAGCTCCATAGATACTGCCAGCAGGACCTTTTATGATTTCAGCACGGCTGATATTGTTTATATCTAATAAGTTGATGTAAGCGTTACCTCCGGCATCTGAGAATAAAAAATCATCTAAGTAAAGCTTCACATTTCGAACGCCAAATGGAGACCGCAATAAACTTCCGCGTATAGACAAACGATAACTACCCGGTGAACGCTCTTCCATCCTAACACCCGCAACACTGTTAAACGCAGGCAATAAACTGTAAGTTGAAACGCGCTGTAAACTGGTTCTAGTCAAAACAGAAATGGAAGCAGGAACCTGGACCAACTTGGCGTTGGATTCAAATCCCTTTACAAGAATTTCTTCAATCTGTTTGGTTGAATCTTCTTGTGCATGAAGTCCTCCAACCTGAAGAGCAAAAAAAGAATACACAAAAAACAGCATCCTTTTCAAGGACCTATTTATTGATATACATTACTTCTTTTACCAACTTTACTGTCCTTGAAACATCGGGTAGATACCCAGCAACCAAATTGGGTGCGTAGTGCATGGGGGCATCTGCTGCGGTAATCCTTCTAATTGGTGCATCCAAATAATCGAATCCTTCTTTCTGAATTCTGTAGGTGATCTCTGATGAAACAGAAGCAAATGGCCACTGCTCTTCTACAATAACCAATCGATTCGTTTTCTTAACACTTTCAAGTATGGTATACCAATCTAAAGGTCTTATCGTACGCAAATCAATTACTTCAGCACTAATTCCCTCTTTTTCTAATTCTTCTGCTGCAGAGAGGGCCACTTTCATCATCTTGTTGAAAGAAACAATGGTTACATCCCTACCAGGCCTTTTGATATCTGCCTTACCGATAGGAATCAAATATTCTTCTTCTGGAACCTCCCCCTTATCACCATACATCACTTCACTCTCCATGAATA
>JBFYPP010000059.1:0-10038 GCA_041303255.1 Chitinophagia bacterium
GTATTTAAAAGCTGAATGGCTTTTATACCAATAGGTGCATCGTTGTAATTGGTAAACTCATCACAAAACAAATAGACTTTCTTGAAATAAGATTGGCTGCTTGGGTTTGCATGTTTGGTATACCAATGCTTCAAAGAAACTTTTGCAATGGAGGGCAATGAACGCTCGACTGCAAAACCCGACAATTTTTTTATTAGGGTGCCAGTTACCGGATTCTTGATGACAAAATTGTAAAAATCAGGTGCAATAGAAGCCAGTTTTGCAGCTGCCGTGAAATTGGCAATTAACTTAGACCTGAATGGAACCCCATTGGCATCGTAATAATGTTGTAAGAATTCTGCTTTCAATTTTGCCATGTCCACATTAGAAGGACATTCACTTTTACAAGCTTTACAACTCAAACACAAACTCATCACATCATAAATCTCTTTATGATCGTATCTGTTTTGTTTGTCTGAATTCGTGAGAAACTCTCTTAAAATATTTGCTCTTGCTCTTGTTGTATCCTTCTCGTTTCTCGTCGCCATATAAGAAGGACACATGGTACCACCCGACAAATGTGTTTTTCTGCAATCTCCCGAACCATTGCATTGTTCGGCGTGTTGCAAAATATCTTGTTGATGAAACCTGAATATGGTTTTGAACTCCGGAGTTAATTGTCCGGGTACATACCGCAACATGGTATCCATTGGGGGTGTATCGACAATCTTATTCGGATTGAAAATATGCTGCGGATCCCATGCCTGCTTGATTTGCTTCAACAGCTGGTAATTTTTCTCACCTACCATTTGCTTGATGAACTCTCCGCGTAACCTACCATCACCATGCTCACCACTGAGTGAGCCATTGTATTTTTTAACCAACGTTGCTACTTCTTCAGCAATGGTCCTGAAGAGTTGATTGCCTTCTTTTGTTTTTAAATTGATAATGGGACGAAGATGTAATTCGCCAGATCCAGCATGTGCATAATGCACCGCATACAATCCATGCTTTTTTAAAATTTCATTAAATTCTCTGATGTAGGCTGGCAAATCCTCCACATCCACTGCAGTATCTTCAATAACCGGCACTGCCTTTTCATCGCCTGGAAGATTACTCAACAATCCCAATCCTGCTTTTCTAAGCGTCCATATTTTTTTTGAATCAGCACCAAATAACAACGGAAAATGATAACCAAGATTTGCGGCTCGCATTTCCGCTTCCACCTGTTTTGCAATTGCAATGATTTCCTCTCTGGTTTCCCGAACAAATTCAATCACTAAAATTGCACCAGGATCACCTTGCACAAAAAACCTGTTCTTGCTCTGCTCAATATTGCCTTTAGTACATTCTAAAACATAATGATCTATCAATTCACTTGCACTGGGCTTGTATTTCAAACCAATCAGGTTGGCATGAAGTGATTCATCAATGGTATTAAAATGAACACACAATAAACCGGTTTCTTTGGGAGGTGCAGGTACTACATTTAATTTGATTTCAGTGATGAAAGCCAATGTTCCCTCGGAACCTGCTATCAAAGAACAGAAATTGAAATCATTGCCTCCTGCTTGAAAAGGAGCCATATCGATAAGCAGATCGACTGCATATCCGGTATTTCTTCTTTCGACCGTTTTTTTGGGAAACTCTTTTCGAATCTCTAGCTGGTTATCGTAATTACCCAATAAAGACCTAACATTTTTATAGATAGATCCCTCTAGCGTATTCAACTCACATTTCTCATGAAATTCATCCAAAGCCATTGCGCCAAAAACAGCTTCAGAGCCATCACTCAACAAGGCTTTCACTTCCAATAGATGTTCTCTTGTGCTGCGGTACACCACTGAGTTAGAACCACAAGCATTGTTGCCTACCATCCCACCTATCATGGCCCTGTTGGCAGTGGAGGTCTCGGGACCAAAAAATAAACCATGCGGTTTTAAAAATAAATTCAATTCATCACGAATCACACCCGGCTGCACCCTCACCCAACCCTCTTCTTTGTTCAACTCCAGAATTTGGGTAAACTGTTTTGAAACATCTACTACAATCCCACTTCCCACTACCTGTCCAGCTAATGAAGTTCCAGCTGTTCTCGGTATTAAGGAAGTCCCTTCAGCAGACGCAAATTGTATTAGACGTTTTATATCATTTTCCGATTTGGGGATAGCAACCGCCAATGGTAACTCACGATAAGCGGAGGCATCCGTTGCATAGAGGGTCCTCATTGTTTTATCAAAAAACAAATCACCATCCAGTTCTTTTGCAAATCGCTTGAGTTTTTCTTCCATCTCTATGCTGAATGCAGCAAAATTACCAAAACAAGCCCGATTTATTCGCAGATATGTAAAAGAGAAAATGGATAGAAAAAAGAATAATTTGAATATTCTCGCTTAATTTTAATCATGAACAACAATCGCAGAAATTTTCTCAGAAAAATTGGAGGCTCTGCCGCAGCGCTGGCCGTTGGATCTGGCATTCAAGCTCAAGATCAGCAATCAACCATAGAATTGAGTAGTAAATTGAAAGTTGCAGCAACTGATAAAATCCGCATTGGATTAATTGGTGCTGGAATCATTGGACATTTTGATACCGATACTGCGTTGAAAGTACCAGGCGTTGAACTGGTTGCAGCCTGTGATCTATATCAAGGTCGACTTGATTACGCCAAAGAAAAATGGGGCAATGGTTTATTTACAACCCGCGATTACAGAGAAATTCTCAACAGAAAAGATATTGATGCCGTTTTAATTTGTACACCTGATCACTGGCATCAGCGAATGGCAATAGATTCACTTAATGCTGGCAAACACGTCTATTGCGAAAAACCAATGGTTCAAAAAATTGAACAGGGACATGGCATTATTGAAGCACAGAAAAAATCAAAGAAAGTATTTCAGGTGGGAAGTCAGCGTGCAAGCGCACTCGCCGTTCTTGAAGCAAATAAGGTACTCAAATCTGGTGCTATTGGTGAACTGACTTACATACAGGCATTTTGCGACAGAACGGACATCAGAGGTGCATGGCATTATTCTATCCCAACTGATGCGAGTCCGGATACCGTTGATTTTGATCGCTTTTTAGGTGATGCACCAAAAGTCCCTTTTGACGCTAAACGGTTCTTCAGATGGAGAAATTATAAAGATTATGGTACTGGTGCAGCAGGTGATCTGATCGTGCATTTGCTTACCAGCGTGCATGTTATAACAGGTTCAATGGGACCAAGTACCATATTTAGCCTTGCTGATCTTAAACTTTGGAAAGACGGAAGGGATGCCTACGATATGGTGAATGCATTGATGAACTATAAGGAAGCCAAAGAACACAATGCCTTCCAGGTTTCTACACGTGTCAACCTCACTGATGGTGAAGGCAAAGGTGGTTTTGGACTCAAAGTAATCGGGACTGAAGGTGTTATCGATGTTGGATGGAGCGACCTAACAGTAAAGTCACTCAAACGCCATGCTGCTCCTGGATACGGTGGTTACGATTCTTATGAAAGCTTCTCTGCTAAACAGAAAGAAGAATTCAAAAAATGGTATGCCAGTGAATATGGTGACGATATGGGTGGATATGATTACGTAAGAGAAATCAAATTTGATTCACCAAAAGGATATGATGACAGACTTGACCACATGATTAATTTTTTCAATGGCATCCGCACCGGAAGCGCAATTGTTGAAGATGCCTCTTTTGGATTAAGAGCTGCAGCACCTTCGATAGCTTGTAACCTCAGTGCAGAATTGGGTAAGCCGATTCAGTGGGATCCGATTAATATGAAATTGGTGTAATAGGGGAATAGGGAGAAGGGAATAGGGAATAGGGAACAGGGGACAGGGGGACAAGGATAAGGGATTAGGTTCTCCAATCCCAGAGAACAATATCCCAACCTATACCTGCGTAAACAAGTGTATCAATCACTTGAAATCCTGATTTTTTATGCGCGTTCAAGGAACGTGTATTTGCTTGTGCTACATCTGTGATTAAGTATTCATATTGTGATGAAAGACAATCACGAAAATGATCATACAAACGTTTTACTAACCCTTGTCCCCTATACCCTTCTCCTACACAAAGTTGTCCAACTACTACATAATTTACTTCTTTCAACAATTGACCATTGTATGTTTTGGTATCAATAACATTGAATAGGTCAGCCATCAAATCATGGCCATCTCTCACTTCTTTGGTTGCAACCAAAGCATATCCTACCACACGATCTCCATCTAAAGCAACAATAGATGGAGAAGCTGAATGCATTTGTTGCAAATATTCCAAGCTGTATTTTGCAATAAGAAATCCCTGGGAAGCAGCAGTATCAGCATCTATATTCTCACGAAGGTTCGCAGCTTGCAAATTCCTAATCCCTTCTAATTCACTTGTTGTTTCTACCCTCTTAACAATCACAGACATTGAATATCGTTTGTAAAATATTAAAGAATTTTAGACTTAAAAATTGCTGCTACCGTTTTTGATGTCCAGCCCTTAGCAATTGCCTCATAATTATTTTTCAACTTGAATTCATAGGTAGTATTCCAATGCGATACATCACTGTTGCGATTATAGAACTCAGATTTTAACTGAAGTATATCCACTAATTTTGGTCCGCCTGCCAACGGAACGCTACTGCCCAAATAGGCAGTAAAGAATCCAATACGGACAGGAATACCAACCCCTGCACTTAAAGTAGGTGTGTTTTGCACTTTAGTATCTTCTCTGAGCACAGAAAATACAACCACAGCATCTACTTGCAGTTGATCTGCTTTTGCCATCAATGAATCGTGGTTAGACAAATCCGTTGCTTTAAAATTTAAATACGAGGTTATTGCATTCACTCCTTTTTCCCTCAACGCCAAAACAGCATTGTCTTCTACCATTTGCCGCTCCTTTTGATCACTGATCTTAGCAAGTACCGCAACTTTTCTATAATCCGACTTTGTATATTCCGGCGACACCCAGCTGTTGAGCACCTTTTGCGAGAAGGAAGGCAAAACAAATGCGATTGCAAAACATAAAAATAAAATACCTTTTTTCATAAATAAATCCAATTTGAAATGCGTTAAATGATTCGATAATTCTTAAAAGTAAACGGCCGAATGCCTGTGTATTTTTCTAGCAAATACAATACATATTTCTTGAAAGTAAACTGCTTCTTGGTTACATCAATATTAAGTTCCCAATTTTTTTCATCAATGCGCTTTTTCATCACCAATGGATGCTTGCCTTTAAACTTTTCCAGTGAGTCAAACTCCTCATAATTAAATACACCATCGAGCTTATCTAACCTTTCTTTCATCTGCTTCCCCATCCAATTGGTGCTGAGCGTTCGAAGTTTTTTATCCATCAACGCAGGATTTTTTACCCACCCATAATGGTAAATTTCTGCATCAATTAATTTTGAAGGCAAACGCTTTCCATCCATTCTAAATCCTTGAGCATCTCTAAAAGATTGTATGCGCTTCTCGTTGCGAATTATTCTTATCTCTTTGTTGTACCACCTTCTGCTATCTCCATAATAATCATAGCTGCCATAAAAATGGACATAACCAAAAACAAGTCCCATTACTCCTTTATTATGCAAATTCGACTCACATGCTTTTCTGATTTCCGCATGGTATTGTTCATGCACTACTTCATCACATTGAATATAGAAAGCCCAATCGCTGTCGGCTGAAACATGAGCAAAAGCTTTATCCGTCTCCAAAGCCATTACCTTTCCTCCAGGCAACTGACTTAAATCCCAAGTTGAATGAACAATCCTGATTTTATCAGAACCAATGCTGCGTATCAAACCTTCAGTATCGTCATCACTTTCCCCCACAGCCACCACCATTTCATCTACCACAGGAAGAATAGAAGTGATTGCCTCAACAGCGGGATAATCATTGATGATTGCATTTCTAATGATTGTAAATCCAGAGATCTTCATTTGTCAAAAGTATTATAAGATCAACCAAAAACATCAGGTCCATACATTAACTTTATGCCCAAAACCAAAACAGCTGATTTTGAAAAAACTGTTCACCAACCTAACTTTTTGGGTTCTTGCAGCAATTACCTCTGGTGCCCTACTCGGCCATTTTTATCCTGAGATGGGAATAAAAATGCAACCCCTAGGTAAATATTTCATTGAAGTGGTAAAAGTATTCATCAACCCCATCATATTTATTACCATTTCTCTGGGTATCAGTGGAATGAATGACCTCAAAAAAGTTGGAAGAGTTGGAGGCAAGGCCATTCTCTATTTTGAAATAGTTACCACCTTTGCTTTGTTGATTGGAATAATCGTAGCCCACTTTATTCAACCCGGCGCCGGTGTTAATACCAATGCAATCAAAGGCGGAGACATCAGCAAATTCACAGCAGGTGCAAAAGAATTTTCCTGGCTACAATTTCTTAAAGACAATGCAACAATACAGGTACTGTTATTTTCCATTGCGTTTGGCATTCTATTGAGTAAACTCAAATGGAAAGAAAAAATAATCGCCCCTTTACAGTTTTCATCAAAATACATCTTTAAAGCACTGCATATTGTGATGTTATTCGCACCCATCGGAGCATTTGGTGGTATGGCCTACACCATAGGTAAATATGGCATTGCCACTTTATTACCCCTGGGCAAATTGATGCTGACCGTGTACATTACCATGGCACTATTTGTATTTATTTGTCTCGGGCTTATCTTGAGTCGCTATAAAATCAGCATCTTCAAATTCTTAAATTACATCAAAGAAGAACTGTTGATTGTGTTGGGAACTTCCTCTTCGGAAGCAGCGCTACCTTCATTGATGGAAAAATTAGAAAAAATGGGATGTGCAAAACCAGTTGTTGGATTGGTTGTACCTGCTGGTTATTCTTTCAATTTGGATGGCACTACCATCTATCTCTCCATGGCGGTTATCTTTCTTGCGCAAGTCTTCAATATAGATTTGACATTATCGCAAATGCTCACCATTATTGGTATTTTAATGATTACCTCTAAAGGTGCAGCTGGAGTAACCGGTAGTGGTTTCATTGTATTGGCTTCCACACTAAGTGCAGTTCAAGTAATTCCAATTGAAGGATTGGCATTGTTATTGGGAGTGGACAGGTTTATGTCTGAAGCAAGAGCCATCACCAACTTCATTGGGAATGGCGTTGCCACTGTATTTCTTGCCAACCAAGAAAATGCATTCGATCGAAATAAAATGGAAATGGCTTTTTCAAAAGAAGTTTACGAGTACGATATAGAACACGAAATTTAATCAGGTCTTGATCAAATGATCTGCTGCATAAGTAATCATAGGTCCCATTGTTTTGTAACGGACTTTATAACCCATGCCCTCTACCATACCTACAGCTTGTCTAAATACTTCATTCGATTTATAGCGTTGGTCTGGATTCAAATCAATATCGATCCAAATAGGCTTAGGTAAACCTGATCCTCGCATCAGTTCTGCAGTTTCAATGGCATTCCACACTTCTGTAAGCAACCTTGTAGAACGTGTATATTCTTTAGTCGTTTTCCACCTGCGGTACAACAAATGAGCACCTTTCCCTTTCTTATACAGGGCTACAACTATTGCGTAAATCGTATTCTCAGCATAATTTTGAGAATCACAACCAATCATGATTTCAGTAGTTGGATGTTGCTCAATGTACACATTGATATAAGTGCACAAATCAACTTTCTCATTTGAACTCAATTTGGAAAACAACAATTGCTCTTGCATATGTAGTTGTTTTTAAAGAAAATGGTAAACTAGAAAGACATATTAAATTACTTATGTTTCTTTAGAGCATGACGCACAAATTATCCCCACTCTGCTGGAGGAAATATTTAATTTACATTTGTTTTACAATTCCTTTACATGACATGTGGACCTTGTAGAAAATTATTCTTATGGGAATTACATTTGACATCGTGAGCCACACACGCAAGCTTTTACAGTTTGGTGTATTTGACCATTTGGCAGATCAAGATATCTCAGTACTGCACCACAAGGTGATGCAAAACCATTTGGATGCTGCATCAAGACAACTGTTCATTAAACTCTGGAGAAAAGGAGATTTTACATCCGATTTTTCAAAAATGCAATTGTTGATGGAAACCAATTTGCTCCTCATGCGAAATGGAGAAAGAATGATTGAAGAAGATTTTCAAGAGTTGGCAATCGACTAGATCTTTTCGCCAATCAAATCTCTAATTACTACAGAGGCGGCAACAGCACCAAAAACGGCTGGTAAATAAGAGATAGTGCCATAAGCCGATTTCTTGAAATTTTTACCGTCTGTCAACATTAAGCTTTCCTTAATGGGTTGTTCAGGGGAAAAGACCACTTTGATTCCTTTTCTAATCTCATGTTGTTTGAGCATTTTTCTTACTTGTTGGGCAAAGGGACAATTGTAGGTTTTTGAAAGATCAACCACCTGAAGCTGTGTAGGATCTAATTTTGCACCTGCACCCATGCTGCTCACTACTTTAACTTGCCTTTCATAGGCAAGTCTTAAGAAAGTAACCTTCGGCGTTAAACTGTCTATCGCATCTATTACATAGTCGGGGTTATACGCCAACTGCTCCACCACCATCTCCGGATTTACAAAAGACTGTACCACATTTATTTCCAACTCAGGATTAATTGCTTTGAGACGCTCTTCCATAATCAACGCCTTTGACACTCCGTGATTGGTTGCCAAGGCTGGCAACTGTCGGTTTCTATTGGTAGGATCAACAACATCTCCATCAATAATTGTCATTTTACCAACGCCGCTTCTTGCGATGAACTCGGCTGCAAAGGAACCTACACCACCCAAACCTACAACCATCACGTGTTTTTGGGTAAGTAACTTTAGCCGCTCCTCACCTATTAATAAGCTCGTCCTCGATAACCAGGTAATATCCATTTCTATTGCTATTGGTTGGTGTTGCGAATCTACTTAGCAGAATTGGAAATTCGGTATATTGTAGTAAACAAGTTTCAAGAAAAAACTTTGCCTTTTTAGCGCAAACTCTTAACCCAATAATCATCAAATTAAAAAACGATTCCATGAGCCATCAACAGAACAACTCAAGAAGAGACTTCCTCACACATTCAGCCATCTTGGGATTGGGAATGCTTGTTCCCAAAGATATGCTTGCATTCGGACCAAAACCAAATTCCAAATTTGGTGGGGTGCAAATGGGTGTAATCACTTATTCGTTTCGATCAATGCCTGGTAGCATAGACCAATTGATCGACTACTGTAAAACCTGTGGTATAAATGCAATTGAATTGATGGGAGAACCTGCTGAAGCTTTCGCTGGAAGCCCAGTTCCTTTTGGTGGTCCGGGTAGAGATAACAATGGGCCAAAACTTTCCCAGCAAGAAAGAATGAAAATGGCTAGAGAGTGGAGAGAATCGGCAAGCATGGATAAATTCATTGAACTTAGAAAAAAACTAAGCAAAGAAGGTATCAGCGTATATGCCTTTAAACCAAATGCATTGAATGAAAACAATACAGATGGTGAAATCGAATTTGCTATGAAAGCTGCAAAAGCATTAGGCGCTACTTCAGTAACCGTAGAGATTCCCGCAAAAGCCACGCATTCCAAACGACTAGGAGATTTTGCATCAAAGCACAAAGTATATGTTGGCTACCATGCACACACACAAGCCACAGATACCGCATGGGATGAGGCTTTGGCGCAATCACCTTACAACTCGTTGAACCTGGATTGTGGTCACTACATTGCAGCCGGTGGAAACAACACCAAAGAATCACTTTTGGCATTAATTGAGGCTAAGCATGATAGAATTACATCAATGCACTTAAAAGACAGAAAAAATAAAATCAATGGTGCTGCTAATATGCCATGGGGCGAAGGTGACACACCAATTAAAGAAATTCTTACGCTGCTAAAGTCCAAAAAATACAAGATCCCTGTATCAATAGAGCTAGAATACAATGTTCCAGCAGACTCTGATGCGGTTAAAGAAGTTACTAAATGTGTGGCGTATGCAAAAAATATGCTCTCTTGATTACTAAAACAGCATCCAACAAAAAAGCCCCCCGAAACTTCGGGGGGCTTTAAATTTTATA
>JBFYPP010000060.1:0-9908 GCA_041303255.1 Chitinophagia bacterium
CTTCTGGTTTACATGGTATTGGCGTATTTGCAATTCAAGATATTAAGAAAGGAGAGCGTAAAATATTTTCTGAACATGAAAGCGAATGGATTGAGGTCTCAAAGGAAGAGGTGGATGCTTTGCCAAAACATGCAAGAGATTTAGTGGAGAACCATTGTCTATTCAATGAGACACATTATTACATCCCGGAGTATGGATTTAAAATATTTGATCTTGCGGTCTATCTTAATCATGCAGACCAACCCAACCTCGTTTCCATCAATGATGGTGAATTCTTTGAAGCGGTTCGGGATATTGCTGCCGGCGAAGAGTTGCTAATTGATTATGGTACTATTGTAGTCAGTGAAGAATAACCTTTAAGCATCTATCGCTTTGTTTAAAAAATCGATAAGGGGTTTCATGGATTTAAAATGTGAAATCACTTTTTGGATTAAATGTCTGTCTAGTAATTCATCATCTGCTATACTCGCCATTACAATAAAATTTTTTAATTTAAGGTATTCTAATGCGGGATTATCCTTCTCGTATCCTTTTGGAGGTCTCACCAGCTTTTCTTTCGTGTCTAATTCGCCAAATGAGTTGATGAATTTCTTTTCATTGATAATTTTTTTAAAATCATCAAAGTTGTAATCTATTTCTTGTCGTATTTTATTTAAATCATCTGCCATTGGCATCCAATAACCTCCTCCAATAAAACATGCACCGGGCTCAACATGAAAATAATAACCCGCAGAAGCTATTTTCTTTCCTCCTTTACTAAAACTAGCCCCAAAGTTGGTTTTATACGGATTTTTATTGGCGCTGAATCGAACATCTCTGTTAATTCTGAAAATGCAATTTTTAGGTTGTATATCTTGTAGTGTACTATCAACTGATTTCATGGCCTGAAGAACTTCAATAACAAAATCAAGGTGGTTTTCTTTAGCTGTCAAATAGCTCGTTCGGTTATCATCAAACCACGCTTTTGAATTGTTCTTTTTTAGTTTTTTTAAAAAACCTATGGTCTCTTTATTGATCATGTTTCAAATTTCGGTTAAAATTTATCAATTCAATGAATGGGTTATTGAACTTAAACTTAAAATAGCTGTTTTAGTTTTCTTTATTAATTCTATTTTACAGCCTAATATATAGATCATGCGATTACTCGTTTTTTTCCTTTTATCCACCCTCTCTGTTTCTGCACAAATTGATCCTCAAAAAGTAACCATTGCAAGAGATGGTTATGGTGTTCCACACATATTTGCTAAAACAGATCCTGAGGTTTCTTATGGGTTGGCTTGGGCACATGCCGAAGATGATTTTTTGAGTTTGCAAAGAGTGGCATTGCCTTCTAAGTCGCTTATGGGAAAAGTTTTTGGCAAAAATGCAGTTGCAGCAGATTATGCCTTCGCCCTATTTAGGTGTAGAGAGATTACAGAAGAAAAATGGAATACGCTTTCTCCGGAGTTCGTCAGGTTAATTAATGGATATGTACAAGGCTTGAATGATTATGCAGCAAAACATCCTGAAGAAGTATTGCATAAAGACCTTTTCCCGCTGACTATTCAAGATTATATTGCTTCTTCTGTTTTGGCTTTGACCGTTTTTAATGGTGCGGACAGAATGTTGGCTGCAATCTATTCCAACAACATGAATCCAGTAATTGATTATGATAAAATGGGGTCAAACGCAATTGCAGTTCATCCATCAAAAACAAATACAGGAGAAGCATTTCTTGCTATTAATGCCCATCAGCCAAATGAAGGTCCAGAAGCCTTCTACGAAGCACATGTTAACAGTGAAGAGGGTTGGAATGCATTGGGTGGATTGCTTGCTGGTGGACCGAGTATCTTACATGGCGTTAATGAACACCTGGGTTGGGCCCATACCGTAAATCTTTGTGATCGATTGGATGTTTTCCAATTGCAAATGAATCCTAAAAATGAAAACCAATATTTGTTTGATGGACAATGGGTTGATTTAGAGAAAAAGAAAATTAAACTCCGCGTAAAAGGGGTTCCTGTTCCTATTTCCCGTGATTTGTTTTGGAGTAAATACGGAGCTACCATGAAGAATGACCAAGGTGTATTCTCTATTCGCCTTGGAGCAAACATGGAAATCCGTGCCTTGGAGCAATGGTACAAAATGAACAAGGCCAAGAATTTTACGGAGTTCTACAATGCCATCAGTCTGCAAGGATTGTCAATGTTCAATATCATGTATGCGGATAAAAACGACACTATTTTTTATATCAACAACGCATTGATGCCAATTCGAAATGGAGATGCAAAATACGATTGGAAAAAAACATTGCCAGGCAATACATCAAAAACATTGTGGACGCAATTTCATGGTATTAAGGAACTGCCGCAATACGTAAATCCTAACAGTGGTTTTCTTTTTAATACAAATCACTCTTCTTTCTATGCAACAGGAGAGAAAGACAATCTGTCTCCATCACAATTTCCGGCTGCAAATGGATGGGAGACCAACCACAATAACCGAAGTGTGAGATTCTTGGAATTGTTTCCTCAAGACAAGCCGCTTGATTTCGGACTTTTCAAAAGAATAAAATTTGATAGGCAGTTACCAGCAAAGCTTCAATATCCTTATGGCATTGATTCCATATTGATGATGACAGCAAAGTCCTATCCACAGTATGATACGTTATTGAATAATTTAAATGCGTGGGATAAGTCTGGAGATCCTAACAGCAAAGGCGCAGCAATATTTTTATTGATTTATGAAAATGTGGCCGCATCCATGCGAGGCAAAGATCCTCAAATGTTATCGCAAATTCAATCAGAGGAAGTTATAGAAAAAGTAAAAACGTATTTGGTAAACAATTTTGGTACCGTCGATCTACGTTTAGGTGATATACAAAAATTGGTAAGAGGTGATAAAGAATATCCTGGTCCTGGTTTTCCTGATTTGCTTTCACCAGAATGGGGTGTTCCATATAAAGATGGCAAAAGAAAAATTACCGGAGGCGATGCTTATGTAGCGTTGGTCCGTTTTCCAAAACAAGGCTTGCCAATTATAGAGACATCCAATACCTATGGAGCTTCTGCTAAAGCAGGCAAACCACATTTTGACGATCAGGTTGAACTTTTCTTGCAACAGAAGACAAAACCAATGACACTCGACAAAAACGAGGTACTAAAAAATGCAAAAAGAATTTACCATCCAGGCGAATAATTTAATCAAAAATGATGGTCCCAAAACTTTCATAATCGTGAAAGTTTTTTCTGGTTGGTCGCCACGACCAATAGGTTGTACCCTTGTCGTAATCAATTCTATAAAAATTAGCCCTCCATTTCATTCCTTTTTTAGGCGGCATATTTTGTAGGGGTTCCATCAATTTATAGGGAATAAAAAATTCTGCCGTCCACGAAATCACTTTATCACCTTCTTTGTTAATTGTTGCCGCATGTCTGGTTTTTTTATTTCCTTCATAATGCCAAGGTCTCCAACCAAGGAATTTTCCATTGTAATTTGGAACAAGAATTGGTAGTTCATAATTGTAAGGGGATAGTTCGTACTCAAAATAGATTACTGAACTTTCCTCTGGCCAGAAAAATGCCTCAACTACATCTTCGTTAAAAATATCTTCAAAATCTGCTTTGATGGTAGAAGTAATTATTTTGTCTTCGCATTCGTAAAGGCAGTAAATACCCGTTTCTGAATAAAGAATCTTCATTTTTGTTTGGTAGTTCATTGTACCACTCTTTCTTTTTGGCAGCTCCAGATATTCGGCTTTGCTCCATTCTACAGCGTTTCCATTTCCATTGATTGTAAAGTCTTTTGTCTTTTTTACAACCAAGCTAGTACTATCTTTTATTTGTGCAGTACCGCCCATTACAGCAAGTACAAAAACAGCAAGCAATATTAATTTACTTATACTAACAAATGTCTTCATTGTGGTTGGCGTTATTTTTGTTTAACAAGCATTGGAAACAACTTTCTAATTTCTGCTTCTGTAGGCTGAGCACCATACTCACAAATCTCAAAGGCTTCTGCATATTTTGCTTTTGCTGCATTTTGCTCTCCATACCATTTGGCCATTGAGGCACGAATTTCAGGTGCCATTTGTTCATCGTATTGTTTCATCAACCATTTGAATCTATCTTCTTTGGATTGCGGAATTTCTTCTTCATAATGGCCAATCCAGGGCATCCACTCATAAAATTGAGAAACGTGTGCATCCAGTCCCCACATCTTTTTTTCGTAGACTGTTGAGATATCTATGGCAATATCTGGCCTAAATGGATTTGGTCTTTGGAAACGGTCTCTTGCATAAAGGAATACAGGGTTTTTAGTGAGCGCAGGCACGTCGTAGGCGATGTTGGGAACTGCCACCATGTAGGCTGCATCTTGCACCAATACCCCTGTGTATCGGTGGTCTGGGTGGTAATCGTTTGGACGGGGAGCAATTACAACATCGGCTTTCCATTCCCTTATTTTCTTGATGATTTGCAAGCGCACTTCCAAGGAAGGCATAAGCATACCATCGTGGTTATCTAGCACATCATAAGTTACGCCAAGTCTTCTTGCTACCTCTTGTGTTTCTGCATAACGTCTTTCGGCAAGTGCTTTTCCCTGTATTTTATGATGACCAGCATCTCCATTGGTGACTGCAACAAATTTTACGGCATGTCCCATACTTGCTAGTAATGCAGCAGTTCCCCCTGCATCACTGTCGCAATCATCAGGATGTGCACCGATGACGATGATTCTTGATTTTTCCTGAATCTGTTGTGCAATTGAGAACACTGGTAGAATTCCTGAAATGAGGAGGACAACTAAAAAAAATCGACTTAAATTTTTCATGGCAAAAATATTCGTTGACCATAAGTTACCAATAAATTAGGTATTTCGTATTTTCAGTAGATGATAACTAAAATATTTACAGATAATGATGCTTTGTCAGATTATCTAGCAGAGCAAATGATTGAATTGATCTTGGCGAAACCAACTGCACTTATTTGTTTTGCCTCTGGCAATTCTCCTAGAAATACTGCGGCATGTTTTGTGCAAAAAGTAAAAGAACGGAAAGTTGACCTTTCTGCTTTCCACTTTATTGGACTCGACGAATGGGTGGGTGTTCCATCAGCCGTTAAAGGAAGTTGTCAGAATGACTTTAAATATTGGTTATTTGAGCCTTTGGCAATACAGGAGGGGCAATATCATCTTTTTAATGGGATGTCTGCTGACTTAGATGAGGAGTGCAAACAGATGGACGAATACATTGCGGCTCAAGGTGGAATCGATATGATGGTGGTTGGAATTGGCATGAATGGACATATTGGCTTCAATGAGCCTGGTTCGTCTTTTGATGCCCAATCACATGTGGTGCCATTGGATGAGATTACTGCGTCAGTTGGACAAAAATATTTTGAGCAATCGATGAAGCTGTCTTACGGCATCACCCTGGGCTTCCAACATTTGCTGTCTTCAAAAAAAGTTTTTCTCATTGCCAATGGAGAAGCAAAAGCAGGGGTAATTCAGAAGGCCGTTGAAGGGGAAGTTACAACAGCATTTCCTGCATCAGTTATGCAAATGCATGAAAATGGATTTGTATTGGTTGATGAAGCGGCTGCCTCACTTCTAAAGCCATAATAGTTGTAAATGCAGATAAAGCAGTCGGTCCTCATTAGGATTCTATATTTTCTTGTATTCTGTTGTACGGCTTCTTGGTTGCCTGTACTAGCCGATTATTGTGCTGATCAAGGCCTTTCTGGAACCCAAACTAGTCTTGTATTAAGCATGACACCCATTATGATGTTTGCCGTGCAACCTTTCTATGGGATCTTGGCTGACAAGGTTGGGTATAAAAAAAGTTTGCTTTTGGCATCCTTATTTTCGTCAATCAGTTATGCATTGTATCTTTTTGGGAATGGATTTGCCTGGATACTGCTAGCTACTTTTTTGATGTCTGTTTTTTATAACACCATTCAGCCTATTCTTGATAGTCTCGCATTGCAATTGGTGAAACGCGACTCCTCTTTTTCTTATGGAACCTTACGCGTTGCAGGAGCTTTGGGTTGGTCGATTACAGGCATCATTATTGGACAAGTTATTGATCAAGCACATATTAGCTGGATTTTTTTGGTTTCGTCAATCAGCATGGTGTTGTTTTTTTTATGCAGTTTTCTTCTAAAAGAGGAATCAGAAGATACTATAGCGATTGAATCAGTTACTTTAAAAGGAGCATTTAGCGTATTGAAGAATGGGCAGTTACTTTTACTGCTTTTCTGCGTTTTATTGGTTTCGGTAGCTGGAACTTCTATTTGGAATTTTTATTCCTTGTACATGAAAGAAAATGGGGCGAGTGCTTCGTTGGTAGGGTATGGACTTTCATTACAGGGGTTGTTTGAAATTCCTTTCTTTTATTTTTCGGCTTGGATTATTTCTAGGTTGGGTATGAAGACCACTTTACTAATTACCGTGCTCGCAACCGCTATTCGTTTGTCTTTGTATAGTTTTATTGATAATCCAACCATGGCTTTACCAATAGAAATATTGCACGGCATTTCCTGGTCGCTTTTTTGGGTTATTTGTGTGGAGTGGATCAATAAATTGGTGAATGCCAATTGGCTGGCAACTGGACAGTCTTTGCTCTATGCTTCTTATTATGGGGCAGGCGCTGTAATTGGTAATTATTGGACAGGCTATTTAGCGGAAACCGGATTGAAGATTTCAGAAATATTTTTAATCAATGCAGGACTTGTTATAGCTGTATTTATTTTGATTGCAGCTGTGTTACGCACCAATCGACAAAATTAATTACCTGGTCTTCTACTGGTCCGTATGGCCCTGGTTTATAAGCATTCGATTCAATGCCTTTAAAATTGTTTTCACAAAGTTGCCCATCTTGATCACCAGTGATTTCCCAAAATGCAGTTAAATGCGCTAATTGGTAATCTTTGCCCTCTTCTGCTTTGCCATCCACCAGCCAACAGAATTCAACATCTGTAGTTGAGGCATTGATTGGTGTTATTCTCATGGTCCATATATAATCACTTACCGAATCCATCCAAAAGTTAGGGTAGTTTACCAACCCCACTACTCCTGCATCATGGTCTGGATGTGCTCCCATCGGTATAGATACTTTTTTCCCATCTGTGCTATAGCTTTCGATACCAGGTCTTAATGGATATCTGACTGCGTAACTTGTAGTTCCTGGTGTGACTTCAATCAGTTTTGTAGCAAGACCTTTTTCACTCCATGCTTTATTTTTTTCCTCTGTAAGAACGGTTGTGTCTTCTCTTAAATTAGCACCAATCACTGCATTACAATATTCAGGATGTGCGCCACCGCAGTGGTAGCATTCTCTAAAGTTTTCAGCAACCAGTTTCCAGTTTGCTCGTAAAGTATAATTTTTTATACAGGCTACTTTAGATTCTGCAACACAATAAGGTTTTACAAATGGCCCAAGACTTTCTCTGATTGGAGAAAAATCTGGTGGTTCTTTAGAAAGTGAAATGAAAATCAATCCTTCTGCTGTTTCAACTGCAACTGAACGAAGATTGTATTCTCCTTTACAGAAATCGTCGGGCATCATTCTTGCATTCAATAAAGTACCGTCTTTGTCAAAAACCCATTGGTGATAAGGACATACTAGTTTAGCAGCACGTCCTTTTTGTTCCAAACAAATTGCTGAACCTCTATGCGTACAGGTATTGTAATGCGCATGTACTTCACCATGGTTCCCTCTGATGAGAATAATTTCGTTTTGCTGAATTTTATAAATAAAGTAATCTCCACTTTTTGGTATTTGCGCCACATTGCCTGCGTATATCCATTGCTTGTTCCAAATACTTTCAAACTCTGCATGAAGTATCTCTTCTGAGGTATAAAATGGTTGTTCAAGACTAAATCCAGATTGGTAGCGGGAAAGAAGCGTTTGTAAAGTTTCCTGTTTCATTATTTATTTTTTTCAAGCGCAAAGCATGCGGCGCCTACTGCACCTGCGATGTCTCCAAATTCAGCTTTTTTGATAATTGATCGCGCACCTCCAGGTCTCCATTCATACTTTGAAAGGTATTGCTCCAAAGGATGAAACAGATCATTTCCAGCTTCTGTAATACCACCTCCTAAAATAATGAATTGTGGGGAAAGTACATTACTTATGGATGCAATTCCGAGTGCAAGCTGTCGGATTGATTTTAACCAAATCTCAGCAGCAAGGCTATCGTTATTCCTATAGGCATCTAGCAATTCATGTGTAGAAACAAACTTGCCCCCAGATCTTTTTTCAATGGTACAGTTTCCAATACATTCTTCAAGGCTACCTGGCATGCCTGTTACATCAGGGTCTCCATTGTGGTCTATTACCATATGGCCAATATGGCCTGCCTTATTGAATGCACCTTGATAAGCTTTACCATGAATTAAAATTGCTCCTCCAACTCCGGTGCCGAGTGTGAGTAAAACGGCGTGGGATGCATCTTTACAAGCACCAAATTTTGCTTCAGCCATCAGTGCAGCAACTCCATCATTTAAAACAAATGTTTTTCTTTGAAGGTGGGTTGACCAATTGAAATTTTCAAGACCCTCAAGTCGTCCGGGCATATAAGCAATACATTGGTTGGTTTCATCTGGAAGTCCAGGTGCCGATATACCAACCAGCGGGTCACCGCCTAAATGATGCATCACGGTCTCCACACTGAGGGCGATTGATTTTTTCCAAACCTGATCATCTCCATCCTCTGTTGGCTGGTAAGATTGGTGAAGGGTTTCGCCTTCTTCGTTAATGGCGACAGCTTTTATTCTTGTGCCACCCAAATCAAGTCCAATTGTATAATTCGCCATTTTATATATTTATAGCCTTTCGTGTTTTTGAACCATTCGTAAGGTATGTAATGTAAATATTTTTTTATTTACATTACTGTCATTTGTTTTAATGAATTCAAGCATGTTTGTAATTATTTCTTCTTCAGTTTTTTTCTCACGCGCCAATACAATGGTTTTATTTCGAATGTTTGTTAGCATGTCTCTGTATTCGCGTAATTCTTTCAAGCCACAAACATCTCCATGTCCGGGTACAATTTTGGATGCTTCATTGGCAACATTGATGAGGTAGTTCATTGCTATGATTACGCCATAGATATCTCCACCATTGTTTTCATCTATGTACGGCACTCCGTTACGGACAAACAAATCACCGGTATAAAAAATATTTGCTTTTTTGAATTGTATAATGATATCGCCATCCGTGTGTGCTTTTTTTACGTGAGTAAGTTCGATGGTTTCTTGCTCGTCATACAATTGCATTCTTTCGATGAACGTTAAACTGGGAAGAGCTTTTATTGGATATGCCTTTTGAATTAAGGATTCAGGTGCTGATAGTTCCCTGTCTTTTTCCATCCTGATGCGGGTATTTTCATGGGCAACAATTGGTATTAATTCTGATCCAAAGACCAGGTTCCCGTTGGTGTGCTCGTAATGAAAATGGGTATTGATGATCAATGAAGGTTTTCTTGGAGTTATTTTTTTCAGCTGTTGTTTAATTTTTGGTGCAAGTGTACTCCATTGGTTGTCGATCAAGATTAATCTTTGCTTGCCATTGAATACGCCAATATTTCCGGCATCATTATTTGGTTGAATTAGAAAATGATTCGGCTTAATAATTAGCAATTCCTCTTTGGTAGAAGATTGTCTTTTTGCAATAGAATCAAAACGTGTTGTTTGTCCAAAGCAATATTGCTGGAAAGCCTGTGATAACAACAACCAAACAAGTAACTGTTTCATGCTTTATTGTCTTTCATATCTAACTATCAGGGCCCTTTTACCTAAAATAATCCGACTAGATACAAAAGTTCATTTAATATTAATTGAAGTTATTTTAAAATTTCTTGATAAATTCAATGATTCATTCTTTATGTTTAAATCATTTGGTATGCGGTATAAATTATTTTCTCTATTCC